>CBDTTR010000020.1:0-16246 GCA_965363405.1 uncultured bacterium
GGGTGAGGTTTCGATTGCCGGATTTAGCTTGCCCAGCCATGATTATGGACTAAAAAAATTGATGGGCTATATGCCTCAAAGCCCTTCTCTCTATGAAGACTTGTCGGCTAAGAAAAATCTGGAATTTTTTCTCAATCTCCAATTCCATAATGGATTCAGGGGAAACACTCAGAACAAAATTGATCACATCCTGGAATTTGTGGAATTGAAAGACCGTAAGGATGATCTCATTTCAACCTTTTCCAGTGGAATGAAGCAGAGGTTATCATTGGCTTGTGCCCTTATTCATAAACCTAAAATCTTGTTTTTGGATGAACCTACTGCTGGAGTCGATCCCAGACTTAAACGTGCGTTCTGGGATTATTTTAAAAAACTGAAACAGGAGGGAACCACGATTATAATCACTACGCATCAATTAACAGATGCAGAAAACTGCGATCGGCTTGCCTTGATGAAAAAGGGTAAGGTTTTTTTAGTTGATACTCCTTACCACTTGAAGAAATTGGGAACTTCAAGAATTCGGATAACCAGAAAAAGCGGAGTAAAGGAGCTGGAGATTTCTAATTTTTCTGAAGAATTTCCAAAACACTTGAAAGAGATAAACGGGGATGTGCTCAGCTTAGATATCACTTCAGATACTTTGGAAGATATTTTTCTTAGATTAACCCAAGGTGAAGATTGAAATGTTAAGGAAAATATATTATATTGCACTTAGAAATTTATGGCAGGCAAGGAAAGATTATGGGTTGATACTTGAATCCATCTTTTTTCCTGTCGGCACGCTTGTTATTGTAAAGTTTTCATTTGGCCAAATGGAAGAAAGTTCTTATACGCTTGAAACTCAGGAGATGATTCTGGGTTTGATTGCTCTTCAGATATATTTTCAAACCTATTTGATGGGGGCTCTGGTTTTAGTGAGGGAACGGGTGCAGGGAACATTAGAAAGAATGTTTACCTATCCCATAAGGAAGGTTGAGATTTTGGGAGGATACCTACTGGGTTTCTCTTTGCTGGGGATTATTCAAGCTATTTATGTTCTCGTTTTTTCATACTTTCTTTTTAGCGAAATCGAGGTTGTTTTTAACTCGCATTTGTGGTTGATCGTCCCTATTACTATCTTACTGGTATTTACTTCCATTGGCATTAGTGCGCTTATATCAAGTTTTGTCAAGTCTGAAGCACAGGCGCTCCAATTTATTCCCTTAATTATAATTCCTGCTTTACTGCTTTCTGGAATCTTTTATCCTGTTGAATTGCTTCCCCCCTGGTTACAAAAGGGTTCTTATCTCATCCCTTTAACCTATGCGATCGAGTCCTTAAGAGAATTGATCTTCGAAAACGGGGATCTCTACGATATTACTCCGAGTCTTGTAGGAATGGCAATATTAGGAGTGGTTGCACTTGTTGCAGGAAGTTTTACCTTGAAGAAAACCAGCTAAAGAAAAGAAAGGATAATGATGCATGAAGGTCTTTTTTGTTGAACCCCCGCACAAGATATGGGAATTTTTCAGAGGTCATACTCCAGCACCCGGGATGACCTATGTGGCTACCTATGTTGAGAAGGATTTTGATGTAACGTATATTGACGCCACCAGTGGTTTGGAGCATCCATGGGCCGATTTAGAAAAGATCATCCGTGAGGAAAAACCGGATGTCGTGGGACTAACCAGTGTTGCTACCTGCTTCTGCTATGATGCACTGAATGCTGCTCATCTTATAAAACTGATTGATCCCTCTATTACCGTGATCTCAGGAGGTTCCATGATGTCCTTCACCGCAGAGGATAATTTGCGCTCAGGGCATATCGATTTTGTTATTATGGGAGAGGGAGAAATTACCGTTATGGAGCTGCTCAAGGTGATTGAAAAAAGCAAACGGGGAGAAAGCGTTGATTACTCATCTATAAAAGGCATCGCCTATCTTTCGGATGGGAAGGTGATGTATACAGAGCCTCGTCCTTTCATAGACGATTTAGACTGCCTTCCCATGCCTAATTACGATCTTCTACCCATGGATAAATTTTCCCTTCCGGTTATTGGAGAAAACGCCTTTGTCATGAGTACCTCACGGGGGTGCGGAGGAAACTGCAGCTTTTGTTCGGAAGCCAAATTTTGGAAGAATCGATGGAGAGGGAATAGCGCCAAATATACTGTTGACCACATCGAGTTATTATCCAAGAAGTATGGGAAAAACACGATTATGTTTGGTGATAATGACTTCCTGTGGGATCCTCAAAGGAACATTGACTTCTGTGAAGAGCTAGAGAGGAGGAAGCTCAACGATGTCCACTTCTGGGTGCAAGCCAATCCAAAAAACGTAGTAAAAAATAAGAAACTTTTACCCTGGCTAAAAAAACTTGGATTGTTTCAGGTCATGATGGGAACGGAATCCATGGACAGGGAAAAGCTAAAACGGCTGAGAAAGGCGTCTGGTTTAGAAACTCAGATCGAAGCGATGAATATTGTCAAAGACAGCGGTGTTATATTGATGACCATGATGATGTGGGGGGATTGGGATGATGATAAACGTTCATTGGATGACACCTGGAAATTTTACAAAAAATATGCCGACACCTACCCGTTAACGGCTGTGACTCCTTTCCCTGGCACAGACTACTATGAAGAAGCTAAAAAAAAGGGGATTATAGCCGATAAAGATTTTTCTAACTTCACGATGGTCAATATAGTCATGCCTACCAAGCACTTAACTTATGAAGAAGCAAAAAAAGTTTATATAAGGGGGTTGGCAAGATATTTTATGTCTTGGAAAGTGGTGTGGAACGCATTGTTTTCTAGAAACCCTTTTCTACGCTATCAGCTAAGGACTTATATAAAAATCGGGATTTCTAATCTATCGGGCAGAAAATGGAAGCAGAGAAATTATGTGCCCTTTGAAGACTATATGGCGAGCCGAAGTGACTAGCCCTGTTATGTTTGCTATTACACTTTCCCTGTTTTTTTGAATCCTTCCTGCCTTTTTTGTGTTCCGGGATTTGCACATCAGGTGTTAGTCCCAGTTGATAGAAGTAATCATCGGGTGATAACTGCAAGGCCTTTAAAAGGTAGTCTTTGGATTTTTCTTCATCCCTTCCCTTAAAAGAATTCTGCACATACGCTCGTGCCAGCCAGTAGTACCCTTCATGAAATGCAGGATCAAGCTTTAAAGACTTTAAAAGTAAAGGGATAGACTTGTCAACACCTCCCCCATGATCTGGTGGTTTATACATAGCTTGAATGCCTTTGACAAGATATGCCCCGGGGCTATTGGGGTCTTTTTCTAAAGCCTTTTTTGTGTTTTTGTCAACACGCTTGGCATACCTTAAAAGTGTAGGGTAGCCTACATATTTAATCTTTTGGGCATAAGCCATTGCCAGGTACACGTATCCATCTGAAAAGTCATCATTTTCTCTTACTACCCTTTTGAATTTATCCCGAGCCTGGTTGATCAAATACTCGCTTGTTTCTAAGAGTGTCTTATTCCCTTTAGACTTGCTTTCATAGTAAAGGGCGGTTCTTAGATGGATTCTTCCAAGATAAAAATTATAGAGGTAATGACTGGGAGAAGATTTACTGTTGAGTAATTCTTTTAGAATGGTTTCATATCGATGGAGTTCAAAAAGGTCAATTGTGGTTAATGCCTTTTCCAGTTTTTCATGATCCAGTGATGGTGGAGGTGTTTGAGCAGCAACCTCATGCAAGAGGATTATCAGCACGAGAAAAATCAACCATTTTGTATATCTTTTCGAGTGTTTTTTTTGTTTTATCATTTTTTCAATGCTGCAGATATTCATCTGAGAACGTTGTTGTTTTGTGCTATTTTTGCAATTTTAAAAAGAGGTGTCAATTAAAAAAACCCTCATTTTAGCAAATGAGGGTTAAAGGAAAGGAGGTCAGCACGATTTAAGGAAGAAGACTTTTATAATATCAAATCAAACCTTTACTTTCCAAATATTTTAAGATTCTATTGAGATATATTCTGCAAGGAGCTCCTTTAGAAGAGAGGCAGGAGGACTTGTCTTCACTTTTAAACCAGATGCAATCATCACAGCTCTCAGGGATGAAGGAAGAGATAAACCTTTGCAAATCTTCAATACTTAATTCTCCGTTTTGCCTAGCTATTTTTTTTAGAGCTTTGATATTCATTAATATCATCCCGACAGTTTTGTATTTATTGATACAGCAATAAAAGTGCCAGGTAGAAGATGGCGTTTTATAGAGGTTATATAGTTGAATTTTATGAATAATTATGTTTTTAACTATTATGGCATGAATTATTATTCATGTCCCAGAAGGCAAATAAAGTCAAGTAATTAAGCAATTTATCGGTAAATATTCAATGTTATTATATAATTAGAAAATACACAAAAAGGGGAAAATAATGGATGTTTTAGCTAATTTGGGTGGGCATTATGATGAAAAAGGTGGTATCAATGGGTTTATGCAGTTATTTTCTTTTGAAATGTTTCTCAAGATCACTTATTGTGAGTTTAATAAAGGTGGGACGTCCATGAGGACAGGTGAATGGCTGTTTGGTCTTTTCCAGACTATTTATTAAATATTCTATCTCTTCAGGACTCATTTTTTCATTGGCCTTTATGGCACGGCTTTTACAAGCCAATGTTTTGGCGACATTTTCTTTCCTGTCATTTAGCGGTACGTTCCCCTTACCTTCCAATATCCCATGAAGAAAGTCCAGAAGGAGATCTTTTACCTCAACATTTCCCATCAAGGTAGGAGTGGCATCTACAGAGAACGTGTTATTGCCGAGATTGGCGATACTAAAACCAACTGCAACAAGAAGGTCAAGATGCTCCTCCAGTATTTGAGCTTCTTTGAAACTGAGTTGAATGATAGCAGGAAGCAGGAGAGCCTGTGATGTAGCATTTCCCCTTTCTAAGGAGGTTAAAATTTCTTCAAAGATGATTCGTTCATGAGCAGCGTGCTGATCAATTATAATAAAACCTTCTTCAGTCTCTGCAAGGATATAGCTCTCCCTGATTTGACCTAGTGGGGTAATAACTTTTAGTTTTTTCTCCGTATCAACAAACCACATTTCCTCTTCTGGTTCCTTTGCCATCTGATGAGAAGTTGCAGTTCCCTTGGCTGTTTCGGGATAGTCGTCTCTTCCCTTCACTTTCTCTTGTATCTCCTTGAAATCAAAGGGCTCTGAAACAGACTTTTGGTAATAGCTTTTTCCCTTGCCCAATGAGTATGTGTGGAATATGCTGGGGGAATGATCACATTTGTATAACACTTCCCTCACATGACGAACAATTTTCTCACAGATTATTTTTTCATTTTGTAATCTTACTTCTCGTTTGGTAGGATGAATATTGACATCAACAACAGTAGGATCCAGCTCTAGAAAAATGATTGCAACAGGAAAGTGCCTTTGGGGAATAAGTCCCTGATAGGCTCTTTGCAGGGCGTAACTTAAAGGCAGACTTTTCACTGGACGTTTATTAATAAAGAAAAACTGGGCAGAGCGATTTGTTCTGGATAGCTCGGCTTTAGCAAAGTATCCTCTCAAGTTTAGCCCATCACTTTTGATGTCAAGAGGCAGGAGGTATTTAACCCATTCATGATAGTGGGTTCCAAGAAGACGTTCCTTTAGATGGGGACATGTTGGGTAGTCAAAAATTAGTCGGTCATCTTTATAGAGTTTAAAGGCGACATGGGTGTGAGCAAGGCTTATTGTGGTTATTACTTCTGCGATGCTGGCATTCTCTGCCCTCTCACCCTTCAGAAATTTCTTTCTGGCGGGTGTATTAAAAAAGAGGTCTGAAATCTCTATGGATGTTCCAACTGGTGTGCCCTTTTCTTTAACCGATTTTATCTTACCACCTGTAGCCTCAATTTCTGTGCCTGCCTGCTGTGAACTATTTCTGGTTAGCAGAGTAACCCTGGAGACAGCAGCGATAGAAGAAAGTGCTTCTCCTCTAAAGCCAAGGCTATGAATGGTAAAAATATCGTCTGAGTTTTTAATTTTACTTGTGGCATGGCTCTTTAAACAAAGCAAGGCATCTTCCTGATCCATTCCTGTCCCATTGTCTACCACTTTGATAAGACTTTTACCACCATGCTTTATGCTTATGGAAATCATGCTGGGGTTGGCGTCCAGTGAATTCTCTACCAGCTCTTTAACTACAGAGCTTGGTCTCTCAATTACTTCGCCGGCCGCAATCTTATTTACAATATGCTCTGGCAAAACCCCTATATTACCCATAGCTTAGACCCTTATCGTTTTTTGTCATTTGTCAGTCGTTATTAGGTTGCGCTGCTCACCCCGTTAAGTAAGTTCGAAATTCGAATACCGAAATCCGAAACAAATCCGTAATTCGAATTTCCAAATGTTCAAAACTTTTTGTTTCTGTCATCTGAATTTTGGTCATTCGAAATCCGAAGTAAGATTCTTCTTTAAGAGATGAAGTTTGTTTAGAGCCTCAAGCGGGGTCATCTCATCAATTTTAAGTGTCTTAATCTCTTCCAGTACAGGGTGTTTTGAAACAGTTGCCGAGTGGTTATATTGACCTTTTGAAACTTTTTTGGACGATAGTTTTTGTGTGGAATCCTTGTCCTCAAAGTCTTTAAAAAGAGGAAGAGGTTTTAAAGAAGGGCTTATGTCCTTCTTTTTCAGTTTTCTGGCTAAAGCCTCTTCTGAAATCTTTTCTTCTTCGAGGTAGAAGAGTATTTCCTTTGATCTTTCCACTACCTCTTCAGGCAAGCCGGCTAGTTTGCCCACTTGAATTCCATAACTCTTATCAGCACTACCTGCTTCAATTTTCCTGATAAAAATTATTTCATCACCCACCTCCCGAGCGGTGATATTGTAGTTTTTTATTCCCTCAAGAGAATGTTCCAGTTCAGCCAGTTCATGATAGTGGGTGGCAAAGAGGGTCTTTGGTCTTGCCCCACCTTTTTTATTCAAGAACTCACAAACAGCCCATGCAATACTCACTCCGTCGAAGGTTGAGGTTCCCCTACCTATTTCATCCAGGATGACCAGACTTTTAGAACTGGCATTATTTAAAATATTTGCTGTCTCAAGCATCTCTACCATAAACGTGCTTTCACCGTGAGCCAGGTTGTCATTCGCTCCTATACGGGTGAATATTTTATCCACTGGACCAATGCGAGCAGAAGCTGCTGGTACAAAAGAACCCATCTGGGCCATGAGGACGATAAGAGCCACTTGACGGATATAAGTGGATTTGCCCGCCATGTTAGGTCCTGTAATAATGAGCAGTTGATTTTTACCCTTGTCAGTCAAGTTGTCGTTTTCTATAAACTGACCATCTTCTATTACCTTTTCCACCACAGGGTGGCGCCCTCCCTTGATACGTATGGTCGAACTCTCATCAATCTCCGGTTTAACGTATCTGTTTTTTATGGCTATGGTGGATAGTGAAGCCAGGACATCAAGGATTGCAAGGGCTTCAGCGGTTCGTTGAATCTCACGGGTAGATTTAAGGATGGTCTGTCTTATTTCCTCAAAAAGTTGATACTCGAGGGCGTTCGCCTTTTCTTCTGCCCCCAGGATTTTGTCTTCCATTTCTTTCAATTCGGAGGTGATGAACCTTTCTGCATTTACCAGCGTCTGCTTACGGATATAGCTTTCGGGAACTAAGGGAAGATTGGGCTTTGTTACTTCAATGTAATAGCCAAACACTTTATTGTAACTTACCTTAAGAGATTTGATAGTGGTCTTCCGCCTTTCACTGTTTTGAAAATTGGCAATCCATTGCTTTCCATTAAGAGCTATGTCACGAATCTCGTCTAACTCCAAGTGATATCCCTTCTTGATTAATCCTCCCCCCTTAATGGAAAAAGGCGGTTGATCGACTAAAGATCTTTCTATAAGGGATACCAAATCCCTTAACTCAAAAAGTTCTTGCTGTTGTCTCATGATAAGAGGTGATCTTAGGGTAGAAATATTATCTTTTAACTCCGGAATAATTTTAAGAGACTCCTTTATTGCGGTAAGATCTCTGGCTGAACAGACACCACAGGTGATTCTCGAAAGCAGGCGCTCTATATCGCGAATGTATTTAAGCTGTGATCTCAGTCTGTTATGACAATCAGAATTCTTTATAAGTTCATCAATCGCTTCGTAACGTTCCTCAATGGGTTTTGGCAAAAGGAGTGGTTGCTTTATCCACTGGGAAAGCAGACGGGCTCCCATGGGTGTTAAGGTCTCGTTTAAGATGGCAAAGAGAGTTATACCTTTTTTATCTCCTGATAACGGCTCTACTAATTCCAGATTCCTTTGTGTCCTGCGATCCAGAATCATGTATTCTGAAGAATGGTAAGGGATGGGTCTCTTAAGATGATCCAGGGAGTTCTGGAGGTTATCTTTAAGGTAATAAAGTAGTGCCCCTGCGGCTGAAATGCCTACACTATGGTGAGCAAGCCCCAGGCCATCTAAAGATACGATCTTAAACTGTCTTTCCAATCTCTTTCTTGACTCTTCAAGATCAAAAATCCAATCCTCATAGTGGTTAACAACTGCCGACTGTTCCTTTTTTAGAAAGTGTATGAAAGAGCTATCTTCTTCCAGCGTTGAAGGAATGACAAATTCTTTTGGATTAAGAGAACCGATTTCGTTCATTATGTCTTCAGCTTTTTCAAATTCAGTAAGTTTGAAAATGCCTGTTGAGAGATCGAGATAACTGAGTCCCCATAACCCATTCTTTTTATAGCAGGATGTGATATAATTATTCTGATATGGGAAAAGCTCTTCGTCTTCCAAATTAGTTCCTGGTGTACTGATTCTCACAACTTCTCTTTTAACAATACCTTTGGCGAATTTAGGATCCTCAACTTGCTCACAGATAGCTACTTTTAAACCTTCTCTGTTAAGTCGGTTAATATAACTCTTTGCAGAGTGATATGGTACACCGCACATGGGTACCCTGCCTGTACTACCCCCGCCCCGTGAGGTAAGGGTTATATCCAGCAGAGCTGAAGCCTTTTCAGCATCTTCGAAAAACATTTCATAAAAATCACCCAGACGGAAAAATAAGACAGTCTCAGGTATCTTTTTCTTAATGGCCAGGTATTGTTTCAACATAGGAGTCATGGTTCATTCCTCAAATATTATTTGGAGGTCGTTATTCTAGAGTAGTTTCTTTAATTAATCAATATATAGGGCTTGGGACACCTTATAATACAATATATTGTATGTCAAGACAAAAATAAAAAATATAACACTTGATTAGTTTTATGGGTTATACTAAAAATAAATAAAGATTAATCAGCTAGATAGCAGTTACAAGAAAAAATTTGCATTTAAAAATGGTTTGCGAGAGGCTCGTTTTGTTCTATTGGTAATACTTGTTTCCATCTGTTGTCTTTTACCCCACGGATTCGAAAAAAGAAGAGAGAGTTTTGATGGTATTCACTGAAGCATTATTGTTTTTTGTTGGGTTGGTTTTGCTCATAAAAGGTTCTGATTTCTTTGTGAATTCAGCAATGAGGATCGCAAAGCAGTTAGGCATTTCAGAGTTTGTTATTGGTTTGACGCTGGTTGCACTGGGTACTTCCATACCAGAGATGGGAGCATCAATTGCAGCATCTATTAAGCATCAGAGCGGAATAGTAACAGGAAATGTTTTAGGTTCAAATATTGCTAACATTGGACTTATTATGGGTATAGTCGCAGTTCTGTGGGTGGTGAAAACAGATCGGCAGATGTTAAAGCGTGACGGCTATATTATGTTATTTGCCGCGGTGTTATTTTATGTTTTCCTGTTTAACGGAATTGTTTCACGAATCGAGGGTTTTCTTTTCCTAATCCTTTATGTTGTTTATGTCCTGTTTGTTGTTGAGACAACATCTAAACTGGATCATGTATATCGTTTCAAGGATTTTATAACATACTTTTTTAAGTTCAGCTATATACGTACAATAAACAGGGGACTTACTCATGATAATCATGAAGGGAAAAAGGGACAAGGGAAAAGTACATTTAGTAAAGGTAATATACTTAAAGAACTTGGCATTGTTGTATTAAGTGTTATTGCAATTAGCTATGGGGCTAAGCTCCTTGTTGAGGGAGCAGTACTTTTTGCAAACTTCTTCCATGTTTCTCAGACCTTAATTGGGTTAAGTTTAATTGCTGTTGGCACTTCTCTGCCAGAGTTGGGTGTTGCACTGTCAGCAGCCAGGAAAGGGTTTGGGAATATTGTTGTTGGAAATGTCATTGGTTCAAATATCGCAAATATTTTCTTGGTCGTAGGTATTTCAAGTATAATCTCACCCTTGGCCGTCATTAAATCTACTATTTTTTTATCTGCTCCCTTCATGATATTCATGACGCTTCTGTTTTTGTTTTTCATGCGGTCAAGAAGGCAGATTGAACGGATTGAAGCCATAATATTATTGCTTCTGTATGGCGTTTTTTTAAGCTATATGTTTGTTTATGGTAGCGAGATTATGTAGTTGACGCCAACTATTGCAGGGATGAAGGGGATGTCCATAAAATTATGAATATCTATTTTCCCAGAAGCTTAGAGCCCTTACCCCTGGTTAATTGAGTTTGTTTCCAGTGGAGTTCAAGGTCCTTCTTCTTCTGAATGAATTTCCGTTTAAGAGAAACAGGAAATGGTTTTGAAATGGTATCCACAATATAAATAGTGGAGCGGGAGAGGAATGAGTTTTTTATGAAAGGGCTTTTGCTGGGAAGAAAAGTGATCATGAGTAAAATGGCAATGAAAGCGATTACCACGCCTTTTAAGAGACCTAAGATTCCTCCAGCTATCTGGTCAGATATATCTTCACGAAACCTTTTAAATACCTCCAGGACTGCCCATATCAAGATAAGAATGCAAAAATAAAGAAAAACAAGTGTGATTGCAAAGGCTATTGCATCGCCCAGAATTCTGTCTGTGACTTTTTGTGAAAACAAAGAAGAGAAGAGGGGAAAGAAATAGCAAGCGGTTGGGTAGGCAATAAGCAGAGCTATTAAGGTAAAGAGGCAGCTTGCTGTCCCCTTTCTAGTACCCAGAAATATGAAGCATCCAATAATGATGAGAAGAAAAAGGTCGAAGATAAGAGAGAGATCAAGGAATAAATTCATAAGTAGATATTTTGATATCTAAAAGATTGATAACAAATAAGCTCAGTGTAAGAGGTGAGATTGCCCTGTCTTTAGAGAAGCAAATCTGTTTTTGCCACCAAGTGGATTTATCAAGAATTGATCCACGCACCCTTTGCAAAGGATGAAGTAAATCTCTTCGTATAACTCTCTTTCCAATACTTCTGATTCTCCCAGTTGATAGAGCAGTCTGTCAATGTATTCTAAAACCTCTTCTTTAAGATCTGATAGTAAATCACCATAATCTGCAACCATCTCGACATTAATACGATATTTCAGATCTCCCTTGGAAATTCTGCAACCGCATTTTGCACATCTTGTATGACTCATAAAGCGCCCCTTCCAACAATATTATTAATACGATAATTACTTTGAGTAGAACTCATTGTTGTCAAACTGTATTTGTTGTACACATCTATACCCTTTAACTTAAGCAGCAGGTTTTTGTCAAATTAAAAATGACAGTTTTGTACAAGGTCCAATTTCCATAAAAATCACAATCTAGTAGATTTTTTCATTCATTTTGTTACAATGAAAAGTGAGATTATTTTTTTATTCAAAACCCCCCTTTTTTAAAGATCAAAATGATGGCGTTAAATAACCCGGAAGATTTAAAAGAAGACTTTGAGTTACAGGAAACAGATGAAAAAACTTCTCTGGCCAAAGTTGACCCTCTCCAAAGATACCTTGTGGAAATAAGGCAGTATAAGTTACTGACGAAGGAAGAAGAACATCAACTGGCGCTAACATATAGAGAGAAGAAAGATCCTGATGCGGCCTATAAGCTGATTACCAGTAATCTGAGGTTAGTGGTTAAAATCGCATTGGAATTCCATCGTGCATGGGTGATGAATTTACTCGACTTAATCCAGGAGGGGAATATAGGATTGATGCAGGCAGTAAAAAAATTTGATCCTTACAAGGGTGTAAGGTTATCTTCATATTCTTCTTTTTGGATCAGAGCGTATATTTTGAGGTTTATACTGGATAATTGGAGATTGGTTAAGATTGGTACTACTCAGGCACAGCGCAGACTGTTTTTCAATCTCCAAAAAGAGAAGGCAAAACTCGAGGCTTTAGGATACTCTGCTGAACCGAAGAAGCTGGCAGAAGCAATGGGTGTGAAAGAAAAAGAGGTTATTCAGATGGATCAGCGAATGAGTAGTTGGGAGGCGTCCCTTGATGCACCGATGAGAGATGATGCTGAAAGGAGTTTGATGGATTTTCTGCCTGGGAATAAGGAACTGATAGATGGAAAATTAGAAGATAATGAAATTAAATCAATACTTTACGAGAAGTTGAAAGATTTCAAAAAGACCTTAAAAGATAAGGAGCTTGATATTTACCAGAATAGGCTATTAGCAGAAAATCCCGCAACGCTTCAGGAAATAGGGGATAAATATGGCATTACACGAGAAAGGACAAGACAGATTGAAGAGAGGCTTTTAAGGAAGATAAAAGATTTTTTAAAAGAGGAAATCCCGGGAATAGAAGATTATCAAATCAAAATTGATGGATAAAAATAGAAAAATGGGAGTTGGAGCTTGACAAGTGAAAAATTATGTTTATTATTAACTATTTAAATTTAGAATGAGGTATAGGATGGCAGGTTTTTTAAGCAAATATAAAGGTGAGATTTTCTTGACTATTCTTATCCTCTATGTTCTTACACTAGCTTTGGGGGTAACAGGTGAACTTTTTGATATAGAATGGATTTTAAATCTTCCCATCTTCTAAAAAAACACCTTTAAACTTGCCAACTATAACACTACTCTACATCGTGCGCCTTGATAAAGCTTGAGTTTAGTAATGCCAGGCTTTTTTGAGAGCAGTCTTAAGTGGGAAAAACATAAATGGCTGTTGAGTCAACTCCTAAAAAGACTTCCCCACAAATGTTTTGCCTTCTCCTCGCCTTTTCCCTTCGTGGAGGTAAGGTGATAATTAGTGCTTGACCGAAAACCCCATTTTTTTCGGTCTAAAATTCGAAATCCGAAGTACGGAATACGAAACAATGACTAAAATACAAATGTCCCAATAACAAAAACGTCGCATTTCCGCCATTTTAGTTTAGGTCATTTTGACATTTGGTATTCGAATTTGTTTCGGGTTTCGGATTTCTATATTCGGATTTGACCTGAACATGATTTTTCGTTCAGGCAGTAGGTAGCCATTCAAACGTATTATAAGGTTGATTATCTATGGTAAAGATGGATTATTATGAAATTTTGTCGGTTTCCAGGGATGCCAGTGGAGAAGAGATAAAAAAGGCTTATCGTCAAATGGCTCTTAAGTATCACCCCGATAGAAACCCTGGCGATGAAGAAGCAGAAAACAACTTTAAGGAAGCGTCTGAAGCCTACGACGTGTTGAGAGACCCTGAAAAAAGAAGTCTATATGACCAATTTGGTCATGATGGATTGAAGAGAACTGGGTTTAGAGGATTTTCTGGTTTTGAGGATATATTTTCAAGCTTCGGTGATATCTTCGATGATTTTTTTGGCTTAGGATTTGGTAATCGCGGGGGGAGAGGTAGAACTTACGCGCGTCGTGGTGCAGATTTGCGTTATGATCTTTCTATCAGCTTCAGAGATGCTGCTTTTGGTAAGGAGAAGGAGATTGAGACCGAGAAGCATGAAACCTGTGAAACCTGTACTGGAACGGGAGTAAAACCGGGTAAATCAAAGCAAATCTGTCCCAGTTGCGGAGGAAAAGGACAGGTTAATCATACACAAGGTTTCTTCACTATTAGTTCAACGTGTTCAAAGTGTCACGGTCAGGGAGAAATTATAACCCAACCCTGCAAAGATTGTAAAGGGAGTGGTGTAGTACCCAAGTCGAAGCGTTTGAAGGTAAAGATACCCGCAGGGGTAGAAACAGGCATGCGCCTTAAGCTGGTGGGAGAGGGGGAAGCGGGTGAAAGGGGAGGTCCTTCAGGAGACCTCTATGTTTTTTTGCATGTAGAACCTGATCCATTTTTTGAAAGACATGAAAATGATGTCCTTTGTAAAATTCCTATCTCTTTCTCCCAAGCAGCTCTGGGAGACAAAATAGAAGTGCCAACTTTAAATGGTCATGAAAAAATCAATATACCACCTGGTACCCAGAGTGGCCATATTTTTTCTATCAAAGGAGCGGGTATCCCTTATCTCCACAGCAGAGGCAGGGGAAATGAACTCGTACTGGTCATCGTAAAGACTCCTACTTCATTGAGTAGGCGACAAACTAAATTGTTTGAGGAATTGGCCTCTTTAAAAGAGGAAGAACACTAGTCAAAAAGATGAAATCTTCTTCGAAAATCCTCTGCACCTTTTCAATCGCATTCATCTTTTTAACCTTCTTTCCTAACGAGCTTCTAGGTGCACCTACCGTTTTACTCTCTCTTGACAAGGGTACCATCTACACGAATAGAAACTTTTCATTTGAGCTTGCTCTCTTTTGGGAAGGTGATGCAGACCAGTATCTGGTTGCTCCTCCTCAAGTGACCTTGCCTGAAGGTATTGAGGAGAAGGACTCCTCTTTTAGTTCGATAAGCAGGGGAGATCGTTTCGTATTACACTATAGATACGATCTCTTTGCTCAGCAAGAAGGAGATTATCACATCCAGCCAATTGAGATAAGTTATTGGGAGAAAGGAAATAACAAAGAGGAGAAAATAAAAACTGAAGTGCTTAACTTTAAAGTTTCCTCCCCTGGTATCGTTAGACTTATTAGCTATTGGCCAGTGGGTGTTTCAGTAATCGTTCTTTTAGGCCTTTTTACCGCCTTAATCGTTTTATACATAAGGAAAAAGAGGTGTGTTCTTGATCAAAGGTTGGATGGTATTGTTACTAGGGAGATGATAGCAAGTGAATTAGAACAGTGTAATGCTTATAAGATGGAGGGAGATTGGGGAAACTATTTAAAAAAGGTTATTTGCATCCGAAATAAACTTCCCATAGAGGATAGAAGTGGAAAGATTTTGGAAGCATTAGATACACTTTCAGATAGAGTAACCTATGGTGGCTTTTGCCCTTCTGCCGAAGAGATCAACCTTATACAGAGACAGCTTGAGAAGGTTTTTAAAAATGCTTTCCCTGACGACAAAAATGATGATTTAGATGGGATTGAATTGATGGAAAAGGAGGAATAGAATATGGAGAAAAATATTCAAGCAATTACGAAAGAGGTAGAAGAAAAAGGCAGGTATGTGAAGAATCTTACAGATGAGATTGGTAAAATTATGGTGGGTCAACACTACCTGATAGAGAGATTGCTCATCGGAATTTTAGCCAATGGTCATATCTTAGTTGAGGGAGTTCCCGGTTTAGCGAAAACAACTGCTGTAAAAACGCTGGCCCAGGCTATTAACACCAGTTTTCAACGAATTCAGTTTACTCCTGATTTATTGCCTGCTGATATCATAGGCACCCAAATCTATCTTCCTAAATCTGGTGATTTCACTGTAAAAAAAGGTCCCATTTTCAGCAATATTATCCTTGCTGATGAGATTAATCGGGCACCTGCCAAGGTTCAAAGTGCACTGCTTGAAGCCATGCAGGAAAGGCAGGTGACTATAGGTGGGGAAACATTCAAGCTGGAAGAGCCTTTCCTGGTTATGGCAACTCAGAACCCCATAGAGCAGGAAGGAACCTACCCTTTACCAGAGGCTCAGGTTGACCGCTTCATGCTTAAACTTCGCGTTACCTATCCTACCAAGAGCGAAGAGAAGGAAATCATGCAGCGTATTGCACAGAGAACCTCCATTGAAATCACCCATATTATAAATCCCAAGGAAATAATGGAATCAAGAGAAGTAGTGGATCAAATCTACATTGATGATAAACTGCAGGACTATATTGTGGATGTTATCTTCGCTACAAGAGAGCCTAAGGCATATAAAATTGATGTCGAAGGGATGATAGCCTATGGAGCTTCTCCCAGAGCCAGTATTTATCTCAATCAGGCTGCGAAGGCTTATGCTTTCTTGCAAGGGAGAGGTTATGTTACTCCTCAGGATATCAAGTCAGTTGGTTTGGATGTGTTGAGGCATCGAGTACTCTTGACCTATGAAGCCGAGGCAGAGGAACTTACTTCAGATGATATTGTGATGAAAATATTTGATAATGTTGAAGTGCCGTAGAGACTGGAAGCTGGATTAAACAAATGCGGATTT
>CBDTTR010000021.1:0-15434 GCA_965363405.1 uncultured bacterium
GGCCATAGCCCCGTTTTCCTACCTTGAATCCCTGATTATGGCAACCATCTGAGGTGACAAGTCTTTTCCCTTTAGGAGGTATCTCGAAGGTATCCTCATGCAACTGAAATATATCAAATAACTTGGGCAGCCCTTGAAAGAGAGAATCTTGTTCACCTTCCCCTGTTAATCTGATTGGATACCACCCAATCTCCTTTTCGGCTGCTCTAAAAACTCTCCCTCCTGCAACCTGTGCAATTAGCTGAGCTCCCAGGCAAATGCCTAACAGGGGAATATCCTTATGCAGCAAATTCCCGATAAATTCCTTTTCTTCCTTTAAGAAGGGGTATTGGGATTCCTCGTCAACATTCATGGGGCCACCTAATATAATCACCCCTCTACAGTCTGAAGGTAAGGAAAAGTTTTTGTGTGAAAAGATTTCAAAAATATGAGAGGAAATCCCCATCTCATCAAGCACTTCTTTAAAGATGCCTGGGCCCTCATTTCTTACATGTTGAATGAAAAGTATTGTCATCTTAAAAAAATGATCCCTTGCCTTAAAAAGAAACGGAAAGAGTCTTAGTGATTTTTGAATATTGGGATGGGCGCTCTTTTATGCTCGGAACTTTTAATGAGTTCTTCAACGCGAGAGCGAATATCGGGAGGTGTTGCTTTAGCATGATTGGATGTAATATCTAAAATGGCTTGATCCAGTTGCTCATAGGTAATCTTTAGTTCCCCCTCATCTGTTTGTCCAGGCCATAGACCGGCTGAAGGAGGTTTGTTGATGATTGCCTCTGGCAAAGAAAGCTTTTTAGCAATTTCAATTACTTGGGATTTAAAAAGATCCCCCAGGGGCAGGATGTCCGTACCCCCGTCACCATATTTTGTAAAATAGCCTACCGAGATTTCACTTTTATTACCCGTACCTGCCACCAGATAGTTTTTTAAACTGGCAAAATAGTAAAGGCTAATCATTCTTAAGCGGGGTTTTATATTAGCTGTGGTGTTTTTATCTGCAGAAGGCAGAATGGCAATCAGAGAATCGTATGCGGAGGTTAAATCTATTGTGCAGGTTTCCAATTGTAAGTGAGAAGCAACAATGTTTGCATCTTCTTCATCTCCCTTTTGACTGTGGCAGGGAAGCATCAATCCTAAGACATTTTCTTTAAGAGATCTTTTAGCGAGGGCAGCCACCACAGCGGAATCTATTCCGCCACTTAAACCTACTATTACCCCTTCTGCACCTGCCTGCTCCACCTGAACTCTTATCCATTTGCTGATGGCGTCAATAATTTCCATCTCTAACCCTTCTCCTTCTATGTTAACCCAGCTGCGGTCAGGATATCAGGAACTACTTTCTCTTTTCCTCTATCCATAATATGAACACCGTCACAAATTGATTCTTCTTTTATCTGCTTAATTATCCTTCCAGCTATCTCAACGCCCTTAGCAAGCTCTTTCTCTTTCCCTGCACTGGCCATCTCTTCAATCAACTTTTGTGGTACATAAACACCCGGGACATTCATCCCCTGTGCCATGTCGGCTGATTCCAACAAGACAATCCCTGCCAGAATCTTCACCTTAAACTGGCGGGCAAACTTCATAAAGTTTCTAAATTTATCTACGTCAAAGACAGCCTGGGTCTGGAAGAAAGCCGCACCCGCTTTCACTTTCTTTTCGAATTTGAGTAATTGCGGCTCTATGGGATTTGCTTCAGGGACAACAATAGCACCTACACAAAATTGTGGGGAGCCGAGCAATTCACTCCCTCCCAGATCTTTGCCTTCCTGTAGTAACTTTACAGCCTGCAATAACTGGACTGAATCTAGATCATAAACTGGCTTGGCTTCACTATGATCTCCGAGGGTTGTATGATCACCAGTTATACAGAGCACATTGTGGATACCTAACACATGAGCACTCAACAAATCAGATTGCAAAGCTAAACGGTTTCTGTCCCGGCAAGTTATTTGCAAAATTGGTTCCCCCCCTCCTTCTTTTATCAAATGGCATACAGACAGGGGATTGAGACGCATGATAGCATCCTGGTTATCTGCTACATTGAGTGCGGCCACCTTGTCTTTGAGTAAATCGATGTTTTCTAGCATCTCATCAATAGTGATTCCCTTGGGAGGAGATATCTCTGCAGTCACCACGAATTTTTCTGAATCGAGTGCTTCCTTGAATGGGGATGCCATTACTCATCTTCTCCTTTCTGATAAACTTCGTGAACCATGCGTGCTGGTTGTGTTTGAACCTGATAGTTTTTTGGTGGGAAGATGGCGCGAATGGTATCAAGCTTTCCAAGCTTCTCCAATTTTTGGTAGATTAGGGTCCAGGCACAGTCCTTCTCTTTGTCCACCTCGCACTTCCCATCGTTGGTACCTCCGCAGGGACCATTGAGCAGCCCCTTGGTACAGGTAGTAACAGGGCAGATGCCACCGGTCTCAGCCAGCACACAATCGCCACAGGCTCGGCACCTCTCCTTCCAGACTCCCTCCCCTTCGTTAGAACCCAGGAATCTGGTATTAACCCCCGGCACAACGACCTTGCTGTCATACATTTCAGCTAGAAATTGGATACCTATACCACAGGCAAGAGAAACTACCACTTGATAATCCTTGACCTTTTCTTCCAAAGGCTGAAGAAACTCTTTGTCGCACTGCCTCTCAACGGTGATCTCTCCAATTTCAACTTCTTTGCCCTCCATACGAAAAGACATTTTGAGAAGACTCGCCAGTATACCAACTTCTCTTTCGCCACCTGCCATACATACGGCAACACAGGTGCCGCAACCCACAATCAGAATCTTTTTATAACCCTCTAAGGCCTGTTTAATCTCATCTACGGATTTTCTTTCTGCAACAATCATTCTATACTCCTATGGTGTAGTTCTTAAAGGATTGGGGCCTAGCTCTTTTGCCCTCTTGGTCATTTCATGAACGGCGTCTACAAACTTAATCGCATCCGAGGCGCCCATGTTAAACATCTCTAGCCTCTTACCACCAATGCCAACTTCGTCAAGTAGTTGCTTGGTGTATCGGACCCTTTGTTTTGCTCGTATATTTCCCTCCAGGAAATGGCATCCACCCTCTTCTCACCCTGCCACAAAAGCGGCATCAATGCCACTCTCAAAGGCCTTGAGAAGATAAAGAGTATCTATCTTTCCGGTGCACATCAGCTTTACGATTCGCACATTTGGTGGATACTCAAGCCGCATGGAGCCCGCCAGGTCAGCAGCGGTGTAGGCGCAAAACTCACAACAAAACGCAACAATTTTGGGTTCAAAATCACTCATCTCTCATACCCAGAAAAATACTTCTTATAATAAAAGATTGATAACCTTGTAAAGAGCCAAAAATCGAGTCCATAACAACCTGAAATCACTGGATTCCTGCTTTCGCAGGAATGACAAAAAAGGGACAAATTAGACTTTTTACGAGAGCATCAAAGATTGCTTTTTTAAGAAAGAGCAACACACTTTTCTATAATTTGTTCATCCCTGTAGTGCTGAACCTGGATAGCACTGCGAGGGCATGCACTGGCACAGATGCCACAACCACGACATGAAACCGCCTCAATCTCGGCTACTCCCTCTGTAGTGATAACAGGAACATTGTAAGGGCAAATCCTCACACAGGTTAAACAGGCAGCACAGCGTTCCCTATCGACCACTGATACCACACTCCCTATCAGCATCTGCCTCTGTGAGAGGATAGTTGCTGCCCGGGAAGCAGATCCCTTTGCCTGAGCAATACTTTCGTGAATAAACTTGGGCGAATGGGCTAACCCGCAGAGAAACATCCCCGAACTTGCAAAGTCGAGAGGTCGCAATTTCATGTGAGCCTCAAGGAAAAACCCATCAGGGGTGAGAGGAAGCTTAAAAGTAGTTGCCAACCTTTCGTTTTCGGGATGAGGACGAATGGCAGTACTTAAAACCAGATAATCAGGGCTAAGCTGAATTGAAGAATCCAAAATGTCATCTTTAACGACAACCTTAACCTTTCCATTTTCTGCTTTAACCTCTGGTTTGGTCTCCAAATCGTAGCGAAGGAAATTCACTCCTGCCTCTCGGGCCTTGCGATAGTATAGTTCCTTGAAACTGTATGAGCGGATATCTCGATACAAGACAGATACCTTGATCTCAGGGTTTATCTCTTTAAGTTTGAGTGCGTTCTTAATAGCCTGCGAGCAGCACACCCTGCTGCAGTATTGGTTGGGCTGCTCCCTTGAACCCACACACTGGATCATCACCACCTCTTTGAGTTCCTTGAACCGGTTGCCATCACTTACAATCTTTTCCTCCAATTCCCGCTGAGTGATTACCCGCTCACTCTTACCGTAGTGGTACTCAACCGGCGTATACTCGATACCACCGGTTGCCACAATAACCACGCCGTGTTCCAATTCGAACTCTTTTCCCTCACAGCTGATCTTACTCTTGAAGTTACCCACATGGCCAGAGTAGTCAATTACCTCTGCGTTTTTATAGACGGTGATTTTATCATTTGCTTTAAGCTCTTTAATGAAAGAGTTAAGATACTCTCTTGGTTTTACCCCTTCCAAGGTGTAGTGAATGTCATTGAGGTTTCCTCCCAGCTTATCTGTCTTTTCAATCAGGTAAACACGAAATCCCTGTTGAGCCAGGGACAGTGTAGCCACTATTCCTGATAGCCCTCCTCCTATCACAAGTGCCTGTTGTTTAACCTCAAAGGAAAGCTCCTTTAGGGGTCCTAAAGTGACCGCCCGTGCTACTGCCATCCGCACCAAATCCTTTGCCTTTTCTGTTGCTTCCTGAGGGTGGGATGCATGCACCCAGCTACACTGATCCCTGATGTTAGCCATCTCAAAAAGGTATTTGTTTAGGCCAGCCTCTCGTATGGTATCCTGGAAGAGGGGTTCATGAGTGCGTGGGCTGCAGGAGGCTACTACCACCCTGTTGATACCGTGTTCTTCAATAGCAGATACAATATTCCTTTGGGTATCCGTAGAACAGGTATAGAGGTTCTCCTCTGCATAAACTACTGAAGGAAGGGTTTTTGCATACTCAGTCACACCAGGTACCTCTACCACCCGGGAAATATTCGATCCGCAACGGCAGACGAATACCCCCACGCGAGGAGGTTCACCTGAGATATCCTTTTCAGGTGGATACTCCTTCTCCCTGATCATCTTTCCCCGCTCACTTGCCAGAAGTTCAGCAGAGAGTGCAGCTGCGCTGCTCGCACTCATCACCGTCTCCGGTATATCCCGCGGCTCCTCAATAGCACCCGCGACATAAATTCCGGGACGTGAAGTCTGGCTGGGGGTGAATGGATGGGTGTTACAAAATCCAAAAGAATTAGAATCAACAGAAGTTACTGCTATCAATTCTCTGCTTCCAGATGAGGGTACCAGTCCCAGGGACAAAACTACCAGATCAAATTCCTCTTCTTTAACTTCCCCCTCATCCGAGATATAAGAGATTAAAAGATTGTTGCTCTGCCGGAGTTCCTTTATGGTAGAAATCATACTCTTTGTATATTTTACCCCATACTTTTCTACTGCAGACTCATGGTAGCGATCGAACCCCTTGCCGAAGGTTCTCAAATCATTGTAGAAAATGGTTGTTTGCATTTCGGGATAGTGATCACGTGTGATGATCGCCTGTTTGGTAGCATAGGTACAGCATACCGAGGAACAATAATCACGGCCGCAGGTAACATCACGAGATCCCACGCACTGAATCCAGGCAATACGCTTGGGTTCTTTTTGATCGGAGGGACGAAGTACATGTCCTTGGTAAGGACCGGAGGCTGAAAGCAACCGTTCAAACTCTAAACTGGTAACCACATTCTTCAAGCGACCATATCCGTACTCACCTCTAAGTTCGGGATCAAACTTGTCAAAACCCGGAGCTAGGATAAGGGAGCCTACGTTTAGCTCAACCTCTTTTGCTGCCATCTCATGGTTTATGGCCTCTGCCTTGCAGGCCTCCACACACTGCAGACATTCACAACAGTACCCACAGTTCATGCAGCGCTTTGCCTCGGAAATAGCCTGCTCTTCAGTAAGAGAACCGGTGATCTCCTGCCAGTTTTCTCTTCTCCCAGTAACTGGTAGCTTCTCCTCCTTCTGGCGGGGTTTTAGTTCAAAGACCCTGTCTTCAGGACGCGGCGCGGGCTCTTCCTTTTCTCTTATTCTGCCCTTTCTTAAATCTTCTCCTTTAAGGTAACGGTCAATGGAAATTGCTGCCTCATGTCCATGAAAGATTGCCTCTATCACCGATTTGGGTCCGGTGACCCCGTCACCACCGGCAAAGACACCAGGAAGGTTCGTCTCCAAGGTTATCTCATCTGACTTGAGTGCGACATCTCCAATGGTCTCAAGTGAACTCTCTTTTCCTAAGAAAGAAAGGTCAGCGGCCTGCCCTATGGCTACGACTACTGTATCCGCACTGGTTGAAGTGGTCTCCTTCGCATTATAGGAAGGGGTGAACCTACCATCGGAATCAAAGACAGAAGTACACCACTTTAAACTTACTCCGCTTACCTTTCCTTCTTTCCCTTCAAAGCGTTCTGGTCCCCAGCTGCAGTTGATCTTGACTCCTTCTTCCAGTGCATCTTCGATCTCCCACTCGTGGGCAGGCATCTCCTCCCGTTTTTCCAGACAGAACATCTCCACTTCTTTCGCCCCTATACGAAGCGCACTTAGAGCTACGTCCACCGCTACATTACCGCCACCGATTACCACCACCTTCTTCCCAATAGCAGGAGGTGTGCCTAAATTTACGTCTTTTAAAAATTCAACTCCCCCCAAAACCCCTTCGAGGTCATCTCCCTTAATGGGAAGCCTTCTGCTTGTCTGAGCACCCAGCGCCAGGTACAAGGCCTTATATCCCTGACTCTTTAAATCGTCTAAGCTCAGGTCCTTCCCGATAGAGGTGTTCGTTTTAAGTTCTATCCCTAAATCAGTGATCTCCTGAATTTCTTCTTTGAGAATCTCTTTGGGCAGGCGATAGGAGGGAATTCCCGTAAGCATCATTCCACCAGGGGAAGGGAGCGATTCAAAAATGGTCACGGGATAACCCAATAACACCAAATCCTGAGCGGCCGTGAGCCCGGAGGGGCCTGAGCCTACAATAGCAACCTTGGATTTTTGGTGATCAATAATGGGTTTTTCGCCAAACAGGTTTGCCTTCTCCTCATCGGTCCCGGTCTTTTTCTTTTTTCTCGCATAATCTGAAATGAAACGTTTGAGGGGATTTATGGCAACTGCCTCATCCAGCTCCTTACGATTACATTCTAACTCGCAGGGGTGGTGACATACCCTTCCGCAAACAGACGGGAAGGGATTTTGTCTTTTGATAACCTTATAGGCCTCCTCAAATTTACCCTCTGCCGCGAGAGCTACATAACCCTGTACATTGACTGAGGCAGGGCAGGTCATTACGCAAGGGGGGCGGTTGGTTTTGGTAATAAGCATTGTGTTGGGGATGGCTTGGGGGTATCGTTTATGGATTGCCGTCCGTGGACCTAACCCCTCATCAAATTCACTCAAGAGATGAACAGGACACGTCTCAATACAGTCCCCGCAGGCATTACACTTTTCCAGGTCCACAAAACGGGGGCTCTTATTTAAAGTAACTTTGAAATTTCCTGCTTCCCCGTCAATCGTCTTAATCTTGCTGTTGGGGATAATCTCAATATTTAAGTGCTTGGATACCTCGACCAGTTTGGGGGAGATAATACACATGGAGCAGTCATTAGTGGGGAAAGTCTTGTCCAGCTGGGCCATATGGCCTCCTATGGATGAAGACTCTTCCACCAGATACACATAGTATCCCGAATCTGCTAAGTCGAGGGACGCCTGCATGCCGGCAATCCCACCGCCTACCACCATTACTGCACCAACCTTTTCAGACATCTGCTTCTACCTTCTCTCTTGATGTGACATTTTTCTATTTTCTTCCTGCGTTCACAGGAGATTATGAGCTTTGAGCAGATTGCGTGGTTCAACGATATGTTTTTTTAACCACTTATCTGCCTCACCACTTCCCAGGGCTAACCCCAAGAGTTCCGTAAAATAAAAAATAGGGATGCGCGTGTTCTTCCCGAGTGTTTTGGAGATCTCTGCCTGTCTGGTATCCAGATTGGCCTGGCAGATGGGGCAGGCCGTTACTACACAGTCCGCCCCTGCTTCCTTAGCCATCTGAAGCAGCTTCCCGGATAACCTGACTACGATATCGGTACGGGATAATAGCAAGCCTCCCCCGCAACAGTCTGTTTTATAAGACCAGGGGCGATTGTCTGCTCCCAACAGTGCTATCAGCTCGTCCATGGCTTGTGGATCTTCACAGTTTGCCGCATCGGTAATCCGTGGTGGTCGTACCGTGAGACATCCGTAGTAACAAACTGTTTTCAAACCATTAAGGGATGTTTTCGCCTTCTGTTTAATTAGCGCAAGCACTTCTTCCTCGCAAAGAAAATCGAGGAGGTGTTTGATGGGGACATTCCCCTGATAAGGAGTATCGATGGCCGGTTCTGTTTTTTCTTTGACATGTTTTTCTGCCACTTTAAATCGTTGAAAACAGGCAGCGCAAGGGACTACCAAATCTAGCCCCATCTCTTCTGCCATAGCGAGGTTGCGAGCGGGAAGGGCAATGGATAGAGCCTCGTTAGTGCTGTGGGCAGAACTCGCACCGCAACAGTTCCAATCGGGAAGCTCTTGCAGTTCGATACCCAACATCCGGCAGACTGTTCGGGTAGACTCCTCGTATTCAAGCGCAGTTCCATGTAATGAACACCCGGGATAATAGGAAACTTTCAAGCGCCTTCTCCTCTTGCGAATTTCTTAAATAACTTTTTAATCTCCCCAGTTTGCTTTATCTTCTGGGGAAAAAGTTTGAGTTTTCCCTTCTTAAACATTTGCCATCCGAGTTTTACTTCTTCCATCAGTAGGCCTCTTTTAAGCTTAGTTATCACATCGCCACTCTTTAACGTATACTGACTAATCATTCCTAATTCGTATACCCGTCCCTTGCTTTCAATAGAAGAGAGAAAGGTGTCATGAAAAATGGGCACCTTTTTTTCTCCT
Source organism: uncultured bacterium (assembly GCA_965363405.1). Lineage (GTDB taxonomy): Bacteria > Desulfobacterota > WTBG01 > WTBG01 > WTBG01 > WTBG01. Next base: position 9,058 of record CBDTTR010000021.1, read on the forward strand.
GTTTTTAAACCTGACTTAAGAGATTCCCTTCTCATTGTGTCCATAATACCGGCGATGTCAATATCGTTGGGGCAGCGGGTGGTGCAGGTTTCACAGGAGGCACACACCCATATGGTGGCACTCTTTAACACCTCATCTTTCAGTCCCATCTGAATCATGTGGAGTATCTGATTTGGCAGATAGTCCATAGCAAAGGTAACGGGACATCCACTTGAACACTTCTTGCACTGATAGCAAGCAGAAACTTTAACTCCACTACTCGTCTCTATTTCAGCAAGCCAGCTGGAATCAGGGGTAAACAAAGATTCAGATTGCATAAGCATCTTCCTTTTCCTCATTCTCCTTCTACCTCTGTTAACACATCAAGTTTAACCGCTCTTACCGTCCGATAGACTTCTTGGGGCTCTTTTGCCTTACCTTTTACAGTGAGAAGGTCTTTTTCAATCGAAATGTCAAACAGCCTCTCATTCTCTTTTAAATAGGGAAGGATGAGATTCCATTCATCCTGGGTGAATGGAACAAACTCACCTCCATTTAGCTGTTCTTCCACTAATTTGTTGTGTGGATCTCTCACATAGATAGCACCACCTGAGGCCAGGGAAAAGAGATTAGATCCAGAGTAAGGGGTTGTCTGTTCTCTAACGTTTCCTTTTTCATCAAACTCGACTCCATTTAAAACCACAAATCCCCCACCACGCAGAGGGTCTCCTGCCATAAAAGATTCGGCCAGGTAATCTAAAGCGGTCCCATTAATAACCACTCTGGGTCGTCCCACCGCATTGATGAGTGGTCTACCGGCAGCGTTACCCATCACATAGACTTCTCCTCCTTTGGCACCATACATGAAAGTCTGCCCCACATCTCCGTAAACTACCAGTTTGCCTGATTTCATGATTTGACCCAACTGGTCTTGAGCATTTCCGTGGACATATATCTCTAATCCATCAATAGCTGAGGCAAGGTAATCCCCTGAACTTCCATAGGCATCGATTCTCACATCTTTAGTATCAGGACCCAGTCCACAGCCACAAAATCGCTGCCCTCTAGAGTCAAAAGCTATAAATCTTTTCCAACCCATCTGGCAGGCATTACTGATGAGCCTGGCATCACAATCGTCGCCTTCGGGAGGGAAGTCCCTGGCGTGAATAATTAAAACCTGTTCCGGATAGTGCGGTGAAATCAGTTTGTTTCTGGTAGCATAATCAATCAGATTGTAATGATTGGTCCCGTTAGTTCCGCAAAAGGGGTTTGAGTGTAGTACCTTGTAGAGGTGTTCTTCAAGGATCTGAAGGATAGAACCCCTCTTTTTATTTCCTGTGTCATAGCGGTGATCAATAAGGGAGGTAAAGATGTCAATAACCTTGGCTTTATTCCTGTCACTCTCACTGGCCTTTTCTGCCAGTTTCTGACAGCACCACATGAAGGCATTGTAGTCCCAGTTTATGATGTTATCTCTAATGTATCTTGATAAATTAGCTGTATTTTTTTGTTCGAATCCTTCTTTAAGCTTATCCATAAGTACACGTTCATCCGAAGGAGTTGATAGATTTATACTCCTATCCCAATGAACCTGTCCTTCAGGAGTAGAGATTACGCAGCCAAACTTGTCGGTGCAGATGAGACTCTTTTGGGTCCCATTACCATTCTTGAGCGTAAAGAGAAATGAACCACCGTCTGTGTGGCTACCTCCACGGGCATTCCAATATTTGTCCGCGACAGGACAAAATCTTTTATCTTCTTGAGATAAGCTATGGAGGGTGGCATCAATAGCCTGTTTTTCAGAGCAGATGAGACCTATCTGAACGTCTCCTTCCTGCAAGGCAAATACCTGAGGCCGCAGCATAGCGGTATCAGTAATGCCGATCAGTTGGAACTTTTCTTTGTAAGGGTCGTTTCTCGCAATGATGAAAAACCAGGGACCATCCGGTGATCCGTGGATGTGGCTTGTTTGAATCGTTCGGTATATTTTTTGTTTTTCAGGTGGAAGGAGATCGAAATCCATTTCAGTTGTGGGGGCCAAGGCTTCAATTATGTATTCCAGGGGGTAACCGTAAATCCTGTTCCACAGATCAATAAGGAGAATCGAGACTTCGGTGTCCGTAAGAAAAAGAGGATAGATATTTCGCTGTTTTAGATATTCTGAAACGGAAAAGTAATTGGCAAAATCACCATTATGGACCAGAGCTTCATCCATGCCGGAGAATGGGTGGGCACCACCTGGGTGCCAGACTCGCCCTTTGGTTGGATAGCGTTGATGGGCTATCCAGATATGAGCCTTAAAATCCTCAAGCTTGTAATATTGTGCTACTTGCTCTGCATAGCCTACAATCTTGAGGATCATCATGTTGCGTCCATGAGACAAAACAAAGGCCTTCTTCTCCCCCAGGGAGGCGTAGAACTTTTGATTGAGTTTAAAACTGTTTTGAAAAATAAATTCATCTTCAGCCTTTCTGATGTCCATATTCTCGAGACTGTTCTCCTCGATGAACCTTTCCAGCACCTTTTCTCTAACCCGAGCGAAATAACGCCATACATCTGGGGGCCTGGTCGCAAGTCCCTCAATCATTCTATAATCATCGACTGTGGGAATTCTTTCAGCTTTATCTACGTCCAAGAATGGCTTGATACATTGCTCTTCAATTGTTTCTCGAATGTCTGGATCAAGCAAAGCGATTTGGATTAAATAATTTTCTTGCAAAACGGAAGGAGTGACTCCCAGTTCTTCGTGAGAAAAGCCTACCGCTGCTATACCTCCTCCTTTGCCATTTCCCCTGTTATGCATCTGGATGGAGGGTTCAAAGATATGGCGGCCACTCACCGGGATGCTGCAGGCGAAACCAGTAACACCACAACCACCTTCTTCTTCGACTTTGTATGAAGAGGGGGGTGGATAGGCTCTTGCTAGCTTCGAGCGGGAGTTAAGAATGTTTTTGATTAGTGTTGGTGAAAAGTTCTCTTTCATTTTTCTTCAAGCTAGAAAGACATAACTGCCATTGGTTATTCTGTTGCGAATTTACTTAGTTTTACATTGTACATACTTCGTGTTTCTTCGTGTGCTTCGTGGTTCAATATTTAATTGGCAACTTTCTCCTGCTCTTCACTGACATAGTCAAGATGGATCAGACAATCTGTTCTTCCAACCAGTTCCTTAATGCTGCGCATACCAAATTGTTCCAGTATCTCAACCAACTGGGCTCTCCAGGATGCAAAGAGGTTAATAAGTCTCTGAGCTGCCCACTCCATATAAATCAGATCAGTTAGTTTCATATCTGTGGTAGCTATTCCCCTTGCACAACCACGACCGCTCTCGCAATTGCCGCAACGCACGCATTCGAGTGCAACCAGCTCTGACGTTCCGATTACCACACCATCCGCACCCAGGGCAATAGCTTTAGCTACATCGTAGGCAGTCCTGATTCCCCCACTGGCAATCAAGGTCATTTCATCCCGAATACCTTCTTCTACCAGGAACTTGTTAACCTTGGGGATAGCATATTCAATGGGCATTGCGATATTCTTTTTAGCGATATCTGGTGCTGCTCCTGTACCGCCATAGCTTCCGTCTATGTGTATAATGTGTGCACCTGCATAGTAGCTCCCTACCGCCACCATATCTACATCTGTTGGGGTTGAGACTTTTACTGATACTAAAGTATGAGGGTTGATCTGTTTAATCCAGTCCACGTGTTTCTTGTGATCTTCTATGGAATAGACACTGTGGAAAGGAAAAGGTGAGAAAAGGGCATTCCCCACTACCGATTCCCTCATCTGAGCTACCGCAGGGGTTACCTTGTCTCCCAGTAAATGTCCGCCCAAACCCGGTTTTGCCCCTTGAGCATATTTAAACTCTACAATTCTTGCCCGTTTTATAGTTTGTTCCGTTACTCCAAAGAGCCCGGTTGCAACCTGGGTAATTACATGATCATCGTAGGGTGCGAGGGCCTCAGGATATCCTCCCTCACCGGTACAGGTGAAAATATTCCATGTCTTTGCCGCCTTCGCTTTGGCAACCATGGTGGGCAAACTGACTGAACCAAAGGACATCCCCCCACCGTAGAAGGGAAGAGAAATGTTTATGGTAGGACGGCCATCACCTCTTTTGTTCAGATCAAGGCTGGTTGAGATGTCATCAGAGGCGAATGTCTCACCGGATTTTTCCTCAGGGAACTTAAATCTTAGCCGGTCAAAACCACCACCAGTGTCCCCCACCTTGTATTCACAGTCTACCAAAGGCACTTTACCGGTCTCTGCCTGTTCCCAGGTGCCGATGAGTAAATCCGCAGGCCAGCGATAATCTCCCATTGCCTCACAGATGGGATTAACCACCAGCCTGAGTGCTTTTTGGGGACATTGGTCAATACAGTAAAAGGTATTTTTTTGGCAGGAGAAACCTATGCACTTGTAATCCTTAGGGCGGTCAAGCTTTTTACCCACCCATTGGTGAACGCCATAAGGACAAAGCTCAACACATTTTCCGCAACCTATGCATTGTGGGCTTCTCCTGATTTTATATTTACCTATGGGATTTCTAAAACGAGAAGGAGTTGGTTTAATCTCAATGTTTTTTGCTAATTCTCTATCATCCATTCTCTCTTCTTTCTCCAAAAAGAGGGGCAAAGTTCTCTCTCTCTAGATCCTGAAAGAACATAGCCCTTCCTGTCTCTCCTCTCAATCTCCTCACCTCTCGTATGCCCATGGCTCCCAGCACTTCAATCAATTGACTCCTCCATGCCCCTACTAAATTCATAATCCGTTGCATTGCCCACTCTGGTTCAATGTTTTCTACCTCCACAGGGCATGGCAGCCCTTTTTGACATTTTCTGCATAATCGACACTCTAACGCAATCAAAACAGGTAAGTCAATTGCCACTCCATCCGCTCCACAGATAATCACTTTGGCAACGTGTTCCGCCATTGCAATGCCACCACTCACGAGGAGCGTAACCTCATCTCTAATTGATTTTTCTACTAAATTAAGATGAACCTCTCTGACAAGATCTTTTATGAATCTGGGATTGGTACCGTTTATGGCATTACCATTTGTGTTTGCATAGAGGTGAATGACTTCAACCCCTTTTAAGGTAAGATCTTCCACAATGGAGGTTGCTTTATCATTTAAGGGTACTTTCAAAGAGAGGATTGCGTCAGGATTTATTCCTTTTATGGATTCCATAATTTTTTCACAATTTTCCTCATAGAGCAGCTCAATAATCCTTCTATTTTTGATCATTTCTTCAGGAAGATTCCCGCTTTTTATAGAAACCTGAGGGATAAGCCATTTTGTAAAGGATGCTAATGAAGATCGTGGTTCTTTCTTAATAATCATAAAAGTATTAAGTTCTTGTGCCGCTTTAGCCATAGCGACTAGTACATTTTCACTGATAGCGCCAAAAGGCAACATGTTAAAGATTATGGGAATGGGTATATCGATAATCTGTGGAACTTCTGAGATAAGGGTACCTTCTTTATCAAATTTAAGAACAGAGGGTTTCCTTCCCAAATCGATAGCGGTACTGATATATTCCCTGCCATGGATGCCATCTCGGGTAGGTCTTACGATTTCAGACATATCCGTCCACATTTCATCAAATCCCTTATCTACAAATTTACCTCTGTAGCCAGCACCTGAGACCGGAATCTTTCCTGTTTCAGCCTGATACCAGTTACTGGAGATGATGTCAGGAGTCCAATAGTCATCCCCCATCTTCAAATATTCAGGGTTTATAGACTTGGAAAGAAGACCTTTCTTGCAGGTCTGGATACAGCGGAAACAATTTTTACACAAATAGTCAATAGAATCTGCCAACTGTTTTGAATCAAAATTCCGGTTAGTATAGACATCATAAATACAGGAGTCCTTAGCACAGGCCTGACACCGAGTACAATCCTCGCTGAAGTCAACAATCCCTGATTTACCAATGGGTGTAAATCGTGGAGGTACTATTTTTGTTTTAACGTTGTATTTCTTAGGCATTATTTGCTCTTTACTTTTAGAGGAGAAGGCCCCAATTCTTCAATTCTATCTCTCATTTCACTGGTCACTTTGTTAAATGCCTCAGGATCTGAAGGGTCTATATTATACATGTGAACCCGGCCTCCACCGATACCTATCTCATCCAGAATCTTCTTGGTAAATTTCACCCTCCTCTTAGTGCGTATGTTTCCCTCTAAGTAGTGACATGTTCCTTCCAGACAGCCAACCACATATACACCATCAGCGCCTTCTTCGAAGGCTTTTAAGAGATAAATGATATCTACTTTTCCCGTGCATGGTAATTTCCTCATTTCGATAGTAATAGAGCTCTCTTTCCTGATTGATTCAAGGTTATCTTCAGCGCACGATGTGCAATTATGACAACAGAAGGATACGATGTGGG
>CBDTTR010000022.1:0-15028 GCA_965363405.1 uncultured bacterium
CGCAGGAATGACTAAATAAAAGGCAAATTGGACTTTTTGCGAAGCTGTCAAGTAAATTGCTCGAAAACTGTGCTAAAAAAACAAGATGTTGCAGGTTTGTAGTACAGAGCAGAAAAGCAAAAACATCCGGAAGAATTCTCTGTGCTCTCTGTGGTTAATAAAGGAGAAGATGATGAAAGATAAAATGGGTTTCATTGGAGCAGGAAATATGGGAGAGGCTTTAATAAAGGGTATCCTTAAAGCCAAGCTACTTTCTTCTCAACTGGTTTATGCCTCAGACATAAGAGAGACAAAGCTAAAGCAACTTCAAAAGACATACGGGATAAAAACCTTTAAAGACAATAAGGAGCTTGTCTCTCAAGTGAAGATTATACTGCTGGCCGTCAAACCTCAGAATATGGAAGAAGTGCTTAGTGAGATAGCACCGGCGATTGAGAAAAAACACCTTGTTATCTCTATTGCAGCAGGAATAACAACTTCATACATTTCTAAACGTCTTAACGATAAGATTTCTGTTATCAGGATAATGCCCAATACCCCGGCACTGATTCAAGAAGGGGCATCAGCACTTGCTGTGGGGAAGCATGCAACTCAGAGTGATCTCAAGAGTGTTCAAAAACTTTTTGAATCGGTGGGTAAAACTGTAGTCGTGGACGAATCCTTAATGGATGCAGTTACGGGTTTAAGTGGTAGCGGCCCCGCTTATGTGTTCCTCATTATAGAAGCCTTGGCAGATGCGGGTGTAAAGATGGGGCTCTCCCGCTCTGTAGCACTTCTCCTCTCCACGCAAACCTGTTTAGGGGCAGCAAGGATGGTTTCAGAAACAGGGGAGCACCCTGCTAAACTTAAGGATATGGTTACTTCTCCGGGCGGGACAACCATCAGTGGATTACATGCTTTAGAAGCAGGGGGTTTAAGAACAACTATAATGAACGCAGTAGAAGCTGCTACCAGACGTTCAAAAGAACTGGGACAAGTGAAGAAGTGAACTTGATGCATGTTGCGCGTTTCGAGTTACGTGTTAAAAATAAAGAAATTCTATACCCGCAACCCTTTACGCACAACGGAATCATAAGTTATTGAATTTCTAAGACGTTGGACACATTGATTCAAAAAGAACACCACCCCAACTGGCCTTCTATTCTATCCTGGTCCCTCTATGATTTTGCCAATACCATCTTCTCCATGAACATCATCTCCCTCTACTTTCCCCTGTGGGTGACGGTGGATAAAGGGGGTGAAGATATTTTATATGGTTTTTCCCTCTCTTTATCCATGATCCTGGTTGCTTTTTCCATGCCTCTCCTGGGGGTATTATCTGATCGTATGGGAAGGAGGATTCCCCTTCTTATCGGATTAACGCTTCTCTCTGTTCTTTTTACCTGTTTAATTGGTGTTTTTGACCATCTCATTTTAGGCCTACTCTTCTTTGTTCTGGCAAATTATGGATATCATGCGGCACTCGTGCCATACGATGCATTACTTCCCCGGGTGAGCAGGGGGTCTTCTGTAGGTAAGGTTGCAGGAATTGGTGTTGCCTTAGGGTATGTAGGAGCAATTGTTGGTATCCTGATGGTAAAGCCTTTTGTAAGCGAGGCAGGAAGAGGAGCGTCCTTTATCCCCACGGCACTTCTCTTTCTTGTGTTTTCATTGCCTTGCTTTTTTATGGTAAAGGAAGAAACCAGAAAAGCGTCTACTATCTTTTGGTTAAATATTTGGGATGAGTTCGCAAAGATTAAGAATACGCTTCTTAATACAAAAAAATATCCTGGTCTTCTTCCTTTTTTAGTTGCCAACTTTATATACTGCGATGCAGTCAATACAGTTATTGCTTTTATGTCTGTCTATGCCCATCAGGTTATAGGTTTCAGTGATTCCATGATCCGTATCTTTCTCATTATTTCCACCGTCTTTGCTATTGCGGGATCGCTCATCTTTGGATGGACTACAGATCACCTGGGTGCGAAAAGAACGCTTATGGTAATGCTTTATGTGTGGATATTTGGTTTGGTGGTGGCAATTGTCAGTTTTTCACCCTTTATTTTTTGGATGGTAGGTCCCATAGTAGGCGTTGCGCTGGGGGGGACCTGGGTTTCTGCCCGTGCCCTGGTAGTTGACCTTTCACCTCCCGAGCAAATTGGGGAGATCTATGGGCTTTACAACATGGGGGGGAAGTTTGGTTTTGTCATAGGCCCTCTGGTGTGGGGAGCTATAGTTTGGGCATTTGCTGGGTTAGGTGTCATTAGATATCGGATAGCCATAGGGTCGCTACTCCTTTTTCTTATAGGCGGGCTCTACCTCTTAAGAAAGGTTCCTGAAAAAACATAAACACTCTTCCTTTATATTTTCTATAACCGATGTGGCAAGACCTCATTCAAGAGATTTCAATAGCACTCCCATTGGTTCAGAGATATACTTTAAGTGCTTACAAGATTAGAGTGCCTTTGATGCCTTCAACCAATTCGCGGGTCTCAACAGAGTTGGGCACTAATTGTATCAATGATAATGTACAAAAAGCAAGGGATTACAAAGATCTATTACGCAGAACTAAAGGTTCATGAAATACTAATAGGTACTTATAGACAGCAAACTGTATTTGCGGCAACCGACAGGGAAGTTAAAAGCATCATTCATTAAAACTTTTCAAAAATCATATCTTTAACGATATTGAAATAATTGAACCGTCTTTTTCCTGCTGGCCATTTTATTTCTTCTTTTTCACAAACGGTGGAAATGCTTAGCTGATCAATTTTTGGTTTTAAGGGCTTGAGCCGTTTCTCTCTCTTGCTTATCTCTTTTTCCTTTAAAATCTCATCAATCTGCTTCATCATTTCAATTGCTTCTTTGATTCTCTCATCTACTTGCCTGGCTGTACGCGAATTTATCAAGCCAAACTTAGCCTTAACCTGATTGAGACGCAGCGCTGCTTGATAGGTGGTATCTACGATTTCACCCCTGGTCATCCATCTGGTCTCATATCCCAGAGTATACTTCCAGCTTGGTTGCAATAAGGCCTGTCGGTATTCTTCTAATGTTCTGTACAGGACCTTGTATCCAAATTTCTCTGATTCTTCATAAGCCAGACTACCCGGGTCAATAAAGGGGGCAAGTGGTGAGATAAAGGGATTTAGCCTCTTCCCAAACTTTCTAAGTAAATCTTCACAATAATCTACTGTACCAAGTGCTTTTTCAGAAGTCTGGTGTGGAAGGCCTATCATGAAGAACAGATCAAATTTTTGGCAACCGCATTCCAGTGCAGAAGCGATAGTCTCCTCCAGTTCGACATTACTGTATGTTTTTCCAGATGATCTCCTGATTTCTTCCAGATGTGATTCGGGTGAGAACTCAAAATTAAAGTTGGGGATGGATCCAGCAACCATCTCAAAGTACTCTTTGGGGGCAGGGCCAAAAAGCTCTAAAACAATCTGATTGGCAGGTTTAAATTCACGCAAGTGTTTGAGCATGTTCTCCGCATACGCTTCTCCTCCCTGCCTTAAATCACCTACCACAAATATTGGACCGTTGGTGTATCTGCTGGTGGTGTGTATATCTTTTGCAACCAGTTCAGGTGATCTAAAGGCAGGAGTTTTTCTTTGGCAATACATGTTTACTGCGTACTTCGATCCTCCGCAGAAGACGCAGTTATGAACACATCCCCTGCAGGTCATAATGGCAGTAATAGGATATTTCCACCAGTCGTGTATGGAGGTAAACCCCTTCAAATCCCCATACAGCAGTGCAGACTTAATGAGATTAAGGTAGTTATTAGAAAATTCATCAAGGTGTGAGGGGGTATGAGAAAAAGGGTTGCTGTGAATGCCCATTTCATCCTTGAAGGTTAGGTTTGGAATGTCGGATAGACCCCCTTTCTCTTGATCCAAAGCTTTTAGTAATTTTAACAGCGTTTCTTCTGCAGAATCACCTCGTATAACATAATCAACTTGTGGATAGCCAATCAGTTCCTGGTGGAAATAGCTTGCGCTATAGCCACCGAAAATCACAGGAATGTCAGGATGATATCTCTTGCATATCTTAGCAACTTCCAAACTGCCATGGGCATGGGGTAACCAGTGGAGGTCAATACCAAATGCCTTGCATTTTAATTTTTCGATGGTTTTTTCTACACTAAAGTTTTTGTCTTCGAGCATACGGTATGCGAGATTAATTATTCTTACGCGCAAACCTTGCTGAGACAAATATTCTGATAGTGATGAAAAACCTATTGGATACATCTCAAAAACAGGAGTGGAGGGGATTACATCACTGATGGGTCCATAGAGAATGGTTTTCTCGCGGAAATCGTATACACTTGGAGCATGCAGAAGAATTAAATCAGGTGTAAATAATGTCATAGAAATAAAAAGGAGGGGTCAGGTCTGCTCTTGGCTCATGTTCATTTGTGAAAACAAAAAAGCTGCTCGTACAGATTATCTGCAACTTTATCAGCCACTATTCTTATACTCACAAACCCAAAGCCAACACATTACACCCCCCAGAATAAATAGCTGCTCATATCAATTTCGTTGGGCTTTCTTATACATAATTATTCATTGTTTTTCAAGGGATAAATTGTTGAAATCTTCACACGGGGTTTCATTTGAGCCACTGTCTAAAGCGGCAGTACTCGCATGACTATAGATGAGCATAAAGCACACTAAATCATTGATCATAAAGAAGTAATACATTAATTTGATAAGCTGTTTGATGATGGCTAGAGGTTGCTTTATCAGGAAAAAACTTTTGAAAATGGGAGTTAGAGAGAGAGGCAAAAAATAATTCACCACCTCTTTTCCGCTTGACAAGTCGTTGTAATTATTTAAAATACAAAAATAAAGTAATCATCCCAGAATTTGCAGTAGCCATCTACTACGGCTTGAAAATCCTTGCTGCACCGCTAGTTTCACGATTTTACTCCTCAACATATCTACGGATATGCCTTCGTTGTAAAATCGCTCCAACTGCACGTTTCGCCACGGTTTTCTGTGCCTCGCTACGATACCTACTGCAAAATCTGGGATTACATACAACATTATACACCGGTAAAATTAATTGTCTCCGTGACCCAAGCGCGTCCGGCAATAAAATGTAATAAAAATGAATATTTACAGTAATATTATGGTATGAGGAATCTGCGAAAATGAAACCACCAATTGTTTTAAAAATAGGGTTGTTACTATTGCTTTTACAATTTGGGTGTACCCCCCAGAACATTGAAGAAGAAAACATTTACTATGTAGCAAAAATTTTTAATGAAGAGTATGACGAGGTGTGGGACACAGTGGAACATATAATGGTAGAAGAGTTAATGTATCCTATAAGAAAGAAAGACAAGGAAAAAGGAATTATTCAAACTGACTGGATTTCAGTTATCAGGATACGCGGTACCCTGAGATGGTATGTAAGGGTTTTGCTCGACAGAAGAGACAATAAAACGTTGGTTAAAATTTATGATAGGGTGGAAGAACCGGAAGAAGTTACGGGAAAATTCAAAAACAAGAAAGGTGAAGTCAAAACAGGTTGGAAAATTTCTGAAGAAGAGATAGCAGATCCAAACAACATCTTAAAAATGCTAAGTACCAGACTTAAGTAAAATGCCGACCGTGACCCATATCTTTTGCTAGGAGGTTGTCCGAGAACTCAAATCTTGCAAATTTTCGTAAAAAAGAATGTAGTGATTTCAAGCACTTGCAAACATGAGAATGAGCAAAAACCATCAAAAACGCTATTTTCGGACAGCCACCCAGAAACAACGAGCGTGATGTCTTAAACCGGACATCGAAATTTGTACATTACGATGGAGGCTGTCGGAAAATCCTAAAACCCTCATTTTGGGCTTCGTAAATACTTGATTTGACTATCCTTAAAATTCACAAAAATGCAAATTTGGACTTTTTTGACAGCCTCATGTGAGATGTGTAATATGAGTTTTAAGAAAATGATTTTCAATCTCACATCCCATCTTGCATATCAGAGAAACTTAATCCCTAACATTTCAACTTTTTTACGCAAGAACCCAAAATTACCACGCATGAGGTTTCTTTTTTGCCAAAAGACCTGGAAATCATCTTAAAAGAAGGTGCCAGAGAACTCAACGTTTCCCTCAATCACGAAATGATTCAGATGTTCCTGGTCTACTTAACGGAACTTAAGGAGTGGAACCAGAAAATCAACCTTACGTCCCTTAAAAAAGATACTGCAATCATAAGCAAGCATTTTATAGATTCGCTATCACTAGTACCGTATCTTCCTCCCAAAGCCTCACTTCTTGATTTGGGTTCGGGAGCAGGGTTCCCTGGAATACCTGTAAAGATTGCCAAGCCTTCACTTAAGGTTACACTGCTTGAAGCTAAAAGAAAGAAGGTTAATTTCCAACGGCATCTTGTTAGGAAACTGGGGCTTACTTGTATAGATTCTCTTCAAGGCCGGGCAGAGAGTTTAAAAACTGAAAATGGATCATATCTTAGCTTTGACATCGTCACCTCCAGGGCGTTTGCCAGATTAGAGAAGTTTTTAATGCTTGGAATGCCCTTTGTAAAAAGAGGGGGTTGTCTTATAGCTATGAAGGGAAAGCATGCGAGAGAGGAGTTAAAAGACAGCCAGGACATGTTAAAGGGTTTGCATCTCGAAGTAAGCAGTATTGAGGGGCTGGCATTACCATTTGGTGGAGGAAGAAGGTATTTGATTTTTGTGAAGAAAATGTGAATGTTTCACGTGAAACATTTTTAATTTTTGTCTTTGAAATCAGTTGCAGTTGTGTTATATTCCAGCAGATTTGGTTGAAGCATTGAACATGGTGGGCTCCAGGCGGACAAGACGTTGGAACTGGATTAAATGAATGCGGATTTCGGATTGCATAATTAAAATCCAAGATCTCAAATCTAAACCAACTTGAGCAGTTCAATATTCACAGAATCATCTGGAAAAAGAAGGGGTTCCTAAAGGGGGTATATGGGTAAGGTTATTTGCATAGCCAATCAGAAAGGTGGTGTGGGAAAAACGACCACGGCCGTCAATCTTTCAGCCTCCCTGGCGCTTAGCCAGAAAAAGACGTTATTAATCGACATTGACCCCCAGGGAAATGCAAGTAGTGGGGTAGGGGTAGAGAAAGAAGGCGTTGGGGAAAACATCTATCATGTCATCATTGAAGATAAAGAGCTAGCCCAAGTTATAAGAGAAACCCCCTTCTCTCATCTCTATGTAGCTCCTTCCAGTATTGATTTAATTGGTGCAGAGATAGAATTAGTGAATATTCCCGGAAGAGAGGCAAGGTTGAAAGAGAGGTTGACAAAAGTTGCTGAAAGTTATGATTACATCATTATTGATTGTCCACCTTCTTTGGGGCTTTTAACAGTTAATTCCTTGAATGCTGCCGGTTCTGTTTTAATTCCCATTCAATGTGAATACTATGCACTGGAAGGGCTAAGCCAACTTTTAAATACCATCAAAAGAATCAAGAGGGCATTCAATCCCCATCTTAAGATAGAGGGTTTCTTGCTAACCATGTTTGATAAACGAAACAAACTTTCTCATCAGGTTGCCTGTGAGATAAAGAATTATTTCCCTGAAAAGGTTCTAAGAACCGTTATCCCCAGAAATGTTAGGTTGGGAGAGTGTCCAAGTTATGGTAAACCAGTCTTTTTTTACGACAAATTCTCTGCTGGTGCCAGGAGCTACCTGGAACTGGCTCAAATTATAACCAATGGGGAGAACAACTGCTATGACTGAGAGAAAGGCCCTGGGAAAGGGTTTAGCGGCCTTGATTCCAGACGCTGAGGGTGATTTTAAAGGCGAGGAGAGAAATAGTTATTGTAACATCGACGATATTCAACCAAATCCCTATCAACCCCGAACCGTTTTTGATAAGGAAAAAATTGAGGAATTGGCTCATTCCATAAAGGAAAAAGGGATTATTCAGCCCCTGCTGGTAAAGGAGCTGGAAATTGGGTATCAGCTAATTGCAGGAGAACGGAGGTTAAGGGCGGCAAAGATTGCAGGTTATAAGAAAGTTCCCATAATAGTAAAAAAAGCCTCAGATCTAGAACAGCTAGAATACTCCTTAATTGAGAATTTGCAAAGAGAAAATTTAAACCCTATCGAGGAAGCAGACGCTTTTAAGAGATTGATGAAAGAATTCGGCTATACCCAGCAGAAGCTTTCCCAGGCACTTGGAAAGAACAGAACAACAATAGCCAATCAGCTTCGTTTATTAAACCTTCCTGATGTGGTTAAAGAATCGCTTGCTCGAAACGAGATTACTATGGGACATGCCAGAAGCCTTCTGAGTTTAAGTGACCTGCAAAAACAGAGAGAAGCCCACAGGATCCTGGTGCATAAGGGGTTGTCGGTAAGGGAAACCGAAAGGCTGGTCAAAAGACTGAGCCAAGTGAAGAAGAAGAAAGGCGCTGAAAAGAGATTAATCCATCAGGAGCAGATTAGAAATGATCTCATACAATGGTTGGGCACCCAGGTAAAGATTGTAAGTAGTGGAAAAAAGGGTAGAATTGTTATTGAGTTCTATTCCTCTGAAGAACTAGAACGTATCATAGAAAGGATAAAGGGAGTTAATGAAAAAGCAAGATTTTAAGTATGATGCCACCCAGATAAAAGTTTTGGAAGGTTTTGAAGCGGTCAGGAAAAGACCAGCCATGTATATAGGGAATACAGGGAGTGGTGGACTTCATCACCTCGTTTTTGAGGTGGTTGACAATAGCATTGATGAGTCCATGGGTGGATACTGCGACCGCATTGAAGTGATTATCCATACGGATAACAGTATTACAGTAACTGACAACGGGAGAGGTATCCCCGTAGATATCCATCCTGTGGAAAAAAGACCTGCTGCTGAAGTAGTCATGACTACCCTGCATGCAGGAGGGAAGTTTGATAATAGTAGTTACAAGGTTTCGGGCGGTTTGCATGGAGTTGGAGTATCGGTGGTTAATGCCTTGTCTGAACATTTGGGTTTAGAGATCAAAAGGGATGGGAAAGTATACCATCAGGCTTATCAGAAGGGAAAACCAATTTCTAAGCTGGAAGTAGTAGGAAAAACGAAAGGCATTGGTACCAAGGTGGTCTTTAAACCAGATACGGATATTTTTGAAAACATTGAGTTCAGTTTTGACATCCTCTCTCAGCGGTTAAGGGAACTGGCCTTCTTAAATAAAGGTGTCTTAATTACCATCGAAGATGAAAGAGTGGGGAAGACACATGAATTTATTTATAAAGGAGGGATTATCTCTTTCGTAGAATTTCTAAACAAAAACAAGAACACCCTCTATCCAAAGCCCATTTATCTGCAGGGGGAGAAACCCTACTATTCTATGGAAGAGGGGGAAAGGAGAGAAAATGTCGTTCAGGTAGAGATTGCACTCCAGCACAATGATTCCTACACGGAGAAAATATTCTCCTTTGCCAACAACATTAATACAAGAGAGGGTGGTACCCACCTGTCTGGTTTTAGGACGGCCCTAACCAGGGCCATTAACAACTACGCTACTAAAAATCTTTCCTCAAAGGATTTTAAAGATAATTTTAAGGGTGAGGATCTCCAAGAGGGTCTCACTGCTGTCGTTAGCGTAAAGTTGCCACAACCTCAGTTTGAGGGACAGACGAAAAGCAAATTGGGAAACACAAATATTAAGGGAATGGTAGAACAGTTATTAGGCGAAAAACTGAATTACTATCTTGAGGAAAATCCCCAGGTAGCTAAAAAGGTAGTGGGGAAAGCCCTTGAGGCCTCCCGAGCACGGGAGGCGGCACGCAAGGCCAAAGAGCTAACTCGCAGAAAGTCTGCCCTTGAAAGCAGTGTTTTGCCTGGCAAATTGGCGGATTGCCAGGAAACGGATCCTGCTCGATGCGAAATCTACCTGGTTGAGGGTGATTCTGCTGGCGGCTCAGCCAAACAGGGTAGAGACCGTCGCTTTCAGGCCATTTTGCCGCTTAAGGGAAAGATTTTAAATGTGGAGAAGGCACGCTTTGATAAAATGCTTGAAAATGAAGAGATTAATACTATTATTTCCGCTTTGGGGACGGGAATTGAGCAAGACGAAAACAAACTTTTAACCCCCAGGTACCATCACGTTATTATTATGACTGATGCTGATGTGGATGGGTCTCATATTAGAACTCTTCTCCTCACCTTTTTTTTCAGGAGAATGCCATCCCTCATAGAAAGGGGTTATCTCTACATTGCCCAACCGCCCCTGTTTAGAGTGAAAAAGGGGAAACAGGAGAGATACGTTAAAGATGAGATCTCGTTAGAAAGGTACCTTCTTGAATGCGGAGCAGAGGGGGTTGAACTGTCATCAAAAGAATTGAATAAATCTTTTAAAGGTAGTCGGTTGCTTACTCTCTTGGAGAAAGCGATTAAATACAGTAGGTTATTAGAAATTCTAGAGAAAAAACAATGGGATAAGAACATTTTGAGTGCACTGGCTTTTGAAGATAATTTTCAGAAGGACTCCCTTAAAAACGAAGCGAGCGTGAAAAGTTTTCTGAAAGGTATTAGGGAACACGCCGGTTTTTTCTATCCTTTTATTCCTCCCATAGAATATTCTCTCATGGAAGATGCAGAACACAGCTGTTTTTCCATCCGGTGCCTTTCCAAAACCAATGGAATTACCAGGGAAACCATCATCGATTTTGATCTTATGACCTCTACAGAGTTAGAAGAGCTCAGGAAGATGGCAAAGAGTCTTAAGGTCGTTGGCTCTCCACCCTTTACAATTAGCAATAAAAACGAGAAGTTGAAATTAAACACATTATCCGAGGTGTTAGGGCATATCCTGAATTCAGGAGAAAAGGGTCAAGAAACGCAAAGATATAAAGGATTAGGTGAAATGAACCCAGATCAACTCTGGGAGACAACAATGAATCCAGAAAAGCGCACATTATTACAGGTGAAAATAGAAGATGCCATTGAAGCAGATGAAATATTCACCGTTTTGATGGGAGATCAAGTAGAACCAAGAAGAAAATTCATATATGACAATGCAATTAATGTAACAAATTTAGATGTTTAGGATAATTAAGGTGGATATGTTATGGAAAGTGTGGAGTTAAAATCGCAGCAAATACCGGTTAATATAGAAGATGAGATGAGAAGGTCCTACATGGACTATGCCATGAGTGTAATTGTTGGCAGGGCATTACCAGATATAAGAGATGGCCTAAAGCCTGCACACCGCAGGAGCCTTTATGCCATGCACGACTTGGGAAACCTCTGGAACAAATCCTATAAGAAATCGGCAAGGATTGTGGGAGATGTAATTGGTAAATATCACCCGCATGGAGATGTGGCTGCTTATGATACCATCGTACGGATGGCCCAACATTTCTCTTTAAGGTATCCTTTAATCGATGGACAGGGAAACTTCGGTTCACAAGATGGTGACCCCCCTGCAGCCATGAGGTATACTGAAGTACGGATGGCTGAAATTACCTCTGAACTCCTGGCTGATATCGATAAAGAAACGGTTGATTTTGTGCCTAACTATGATGGAACAATAAGTGAACCAACAATACTTCCAGCCAAAATTCCCAACCTGCTTGTGAATGGCTCCTCGGGAATTGCCGTTGGAATGGCAACCAACATACCCCCCCACAATATAAAAGAGATTATAGATGGTGTTACCTCCCTCATAAAAAATCCTGATCTGAGCACAGAGGAATTGATGAAGATTATCCCCGGCCCTGATTTCCCCACTGCGGGTTTCATCTATGGGCGCGAGGGGATTCGGGAAGCGTATCGGACAGGAAGAGGTATTATGCAACTGAGGGCAAGGGCTTTTGTTGAAAAGAAAAGCAGGGGAGATAAGGAATCTATTATCATCTCCGAGTTGCCCTATCAGGTAAATAAAGCACGCTTAGTAGAAAAAATTGCTGAGCTGGTTCAGGCAAAGAAAATTGAAGGCATCTCCGACTTGAGGGATGAATCTGACCGTGAAGGAATACGCGTTGTCATAGAGTTAAAAAGGAACGAAATAGCAAAAGTGGTTTTAAATCAGCTCTATCAGCACACCCAGGCGCAGGTTACCTTCGGTATCATAATGCTGGCTCTGGTAGATAACCAGCCGAAGATTCTCACGCTTAAGGAGATGCTGAACCACTTTATCGATTACCGCAAGGTAATCATATTAAGGAGAACCGCTTATGAGTTGAAAAAGGCGGAACAACGGGCGCATATCCTTGAAGGACTGAAAATTGCCATAAGTAATCTCGATAAAATAATTACCCTGATCAGGTCATCTGCCAATCCTGCTATTGCAAGAGAAGGTCTTGTAAAGAATTTTAAGCTCACTGAGATACAGGCTCAGGCAATTTTAGATATGAGATTACAGAGATTGACTGCCCTGGAACGCAACAAGATAAATGAGGAGCATCAGGAAGTTGCAAAACTCATAAAGAAGCTTAAACAGATATTAGACAAGGAAGAGCTCATTCAGGAGATTATCATAGAGGAACTTGAAAAAATAAAGGAGAAATACGGTGATGAGAGAAAAACGGAAATCACTGCAAAAGAAGCGGAGATTAATCTTGAAGACTTGATTATAGAAGAAGATATGGTTGTTACCATTACCCACAACGGTTATATTAAGCGTAATCCCATAAGCCTTTATCGGAGTCAACGTCGTGGAGGAAAAGGGGTAACGGGGATAACAACACGGCAGGAGGACTTTGTAGAAGATCTCTTTGTAGCTTCAACTCACAGTCGGATCCTTTTCTTTACTAACACAGGAAAAGTATTTTGGCAAAAGGTCTATGAAATTCCTCAAGCAGGAAGAGCAGCAATGGGAAAGGCTATTGTAAATTTGCTACACTTGGGTTCTGAAGAAAATATTGCCGCAATACTACCGGTGAGAGAATTTGAAGAAGGGAAATATGTCGTGATGGCTACTCGAAAAGGGCTGATTAAAAAAACCTCTCTCATGGCTTATAGCAGACCTCGATCAGGTGGGATTATTGCCCTGGCAATTGATAGTGGTGATGAGTTGATTGCTGCGCGTGTAACGGATGGAAATCGGGAAATCCTTTTGGGCTCCAGGAAAGGAAAAGCAATAAGATTTAAGGAACAAGAAGCAAGACCTATGGGGAGAACTGCCCGGGGTGTAAAAGGCATGACGGTTGGCAAAGACGATGAGATAATTGGGATGGAATCAACAGGTGACGGTGCATCCATTCTTACCATTACGGAAAATGGCTTTGGCAAGAGGACAAACACTTCAGAATACCGCATACAGGGAAGAGGTGGCATGGGGGTTATTACGATTAGAACTACTGAACGTAATGGAAATGTGATAGGGATGAAACAGGTTGCCCATGACGATGAAGTTATGATCGTAACCAATCATGGGAAAATTATCCGCATAAAGATAAAAGGAATTTCTGTTATTGGCAGGAATACTCAAGGGGTAAAGCTGATCGGTGTGGAAAAAGGTGAAAAGGTGGTTGGAATTGCTCGTTTAGCGGAAAAGGAGTAAAACCCCCGTAGCAACCATGTAAAGTATTGATATGTAAGAGGTTTGCAGAATCTGAATCTTTGCCTCTTTTGTGGAGTGAGGGGGTACTGGAATACGGGATACGCGAAATCCGTTACGGGTTACGAGTCGCGGGTTAAGAAGAAAGAACATTTTTAAACACGTAACACGAAACGCGTAACCCGTAACACGTATGAAACCCATTATTTTATTACTCCACTATTAACTGCAGGATAGGAATAACTCGTTGTTGGAGTATGGAAGAAGGAGGCTTTGCATTTGCAAATTGGAGTCATTGGAGCGGGAAGTTGGGGTACTACTTTAGCAAACCTTCTGGCAAAGAAGGGATTTAACATAGCCCTGTGGGTATATGAAGATGACCTTATTCAAACCATAGCAAACAAAAGAGAAAACCCCCTTTACCTTCCTGGAGTAAAACTTTCCGGAAAAATTATCCCCACTGGTTCTTTAAAGGAGGTGTGTCAGCACAAGGACCTCCTCATCAATGTAACACCTTCCCAAATAGTTAGGCAGATTATGCAGAGCATCCATTCTTACCTGTCCTCTCAGGTAAAACTGGTGAGTGCTACCAAGGGTATTGAGAATAACACATTGCTTACCATGTCAGGGGTGTTTAAGGAGGTGCTTCACATAAAAGATGGGGAACAACTGGCTGTTCTCTCAGGCCCAAGCTTTGCCTTTGAGGTGAGTAAGGAGACTCCTACAGCAGTGACTATAGCTTCAAAAAACCAGGAACTTGCAAAACAGTTGCAAAAAGTCTTTTCCACTCCTTATTTTCGCGCTTATACCAACTCGGATGTATTAGGAGTGGAACTGGGGGGGGCACTAAAGAATGTGATTGCTATTGCAGCAGGGATCTCGGATGGATTAGGCTTTGGTTATAATACCCGGGCTGCTTTGATTACAAGAGGTCTTGCTGAGATATCACGCTTGGCTTTGAAGATGGGAGCAAACGCCTTAACCCTTTCTGGTCTGGCTGGATTGGGTGATTTAATCCTAACCTGCACCGGTGAGTTGAGTCGGAATAGGTCTGTTGGAATTAAACTGGGTAAGGGGATGGAATTAACTAACATTTTAAGAGATATGAGAATGGTTGCTGAGGGGATTAAAACTACTAGGGCTGCCTATGATTTGAGCAAAAAGATGGAGGTAGCAATGCCCATTACAGAACAGGTCTATTATATTTTATACCAGAATAAAAATCCTAAAGAGGCGGTAACTGAGCTTATGACAAGAGATTTGAAAGTGGAATAACTGGTCGTACGCTACATTCATTTTCACCACACAATTCAGTGGTTACGGGATGAGTCTCATGTTGCGGGTTACGAGTTGCGTGTTGAGAGTCTCTGCATTGCGGATTTAGGGATTGAGGAATTGGGGGATTAAGGAATTAAGACGTTCAAGATTTTTTAATTCCCAATCCCTAAATTCTTAAATTCCTCAATTCCTCAATTCTGTTTTTTGTATCGTGCACCATGTTTAAGGAGGGTATAAAGATGGGTTCAAAGAACTCGTGCTTTATAGGTATTGAT
>CBDTTR010000023.1:0-15017 GCA_965363405.1 uncultured bacterium
TGATATGGGGCTTCGTCCTCTCAAATTTCTTCTTCGCCATGGCTTGTGCCTCCTATTAACGGGTGGAAAGATTATTATGCACGTTATATTTTGATAGAATTTTATCAGCAATAGTGTTGGGTGTCTCCTGATAGCGAATAAAGGAAAGGGTGTGAAGAGCCCTTCCTTGAGTTAAGGAGCGCAGGGCGGTAGAGTAACCGAAAGATTCTGCCAAAGGAATCTCCGCTTTGACCTCGGAAGAATTTTTTAGAACCTCCATAGAGGTAACTTTACCTCGACGAGCAGCAATATCTCCTGTCAATTCCCCAAGAAACTCTTCGGGTGAGACTATTTCCAACAGCATGATTGGTTCTAACAGAATTGGCGCACCTTCAATCACCCCACGTTTAAAAGCCATAGAGGAAGCAATCTTGAAAGCCATCTCGGATGAATCCACTGGATGGTAAGAACCATCATATATGGTAATGCTCAGATCCACAGCAGGAAAGCCTCCCAAAATACCACTCTCTGTTGCCTCGAGCACACCTTTTTTAACTGCAGATATATATTCTTTGGGTATAACTCCACCGGTGATTTTGTCGGAGAAGGTAACGCCGGTCCCTCTTTCCAAAGGTTCTAGTTCCAGCCAGACATGACCGTATTGACCGCGTCCCCCGCTCTGGCGTATGAACTTTCCCTCTGCCTGGCTTCTTTTGGTGATAGTTGCTTTGTAAGCAACCTGTGGGTTGCCAATAGTAGCATTGACCAGGAATTCACGTAGCAGTCGATCAGCGATAATTTCCAGGTGTAACTCACCCATCCCTGAAATGATAGTCTGGCCGGTCTCTTCGTCGAGATGAATCCTGAAAGAGGGGTCTTCCATTGCCAGCTTTCTAAGTGCGCTCACCAACTTTTCTTGATCGTCTCGAGTTTTGGGCTCGATGGCAACTGACATCACAGTTTTTGGAATTTCCACAGGTTCTAGAGCAATAGGATAGTCTTCGCTGCAAAGCGTATCCCCGGTAGTTGTATGTTTTAAGAGTACTGCAGCAATATCGCCAGCATATATCTCCTCTATCTCTTCTCTCTTGTTGGCATGCAGCTTCAGGATGCGGTGGATCTTCTCCTTCTTGTCGCTATGCGTGTTGTAAACAAAGGAACCTTTCCTGAGGCATCCAGAATATACCCTAACAAAGGTTAGTTGCCCCATGTAAGGGTCGTTTAGCGTTTTAAATGCTAATGCCGAAAAGGGAGCGCTCACCTTTGCTTCTCTTGTCTCTTCTTCGCCTTTTTTATTAATCCCCTTAATGGGTGGCAGGTCTATGGGGGAGGGAAGAAAATCAACAATTCCGTCCAGTAAAGGTTGTACCCCTTTATTCTTAAAGGCTGACCCACAGAAAACAGGTATGACTTTTAGATCAAGAGTTGCCCTTCTGAGAGCGACTTTTAGCTCCTGGGGGGTAATGTCCTGTTCTGCTACATACTTTTCCATCAAGATTTCGGAGTAATCTGCAGCTACTTCAAAAATCTTTCCCTGATATTCTTTTGCTAAATTGATAAGGTGAGAAGGAATTTCTGTTTGATGGTAGTTTACCCCCAGCGTTTCTTCGTCAAAAGCAAGCGCTTTCATGTGAATGAGATCGATTACGCCCTTAAAATCTCCTTCCTGACCCCAGGGTACTTGAAGTGCTAGTGGACTGGCACCGAGACGTTTTTTCATCATCTCAATCACTCTAAAAAAATCTGAACCAACACGATCCATTTTATTAATAAAAGCTATTCGTGGAACCGAGTATTTATCGGCTTGTTTCCACACAGTCTCGGACTGGGGTTCAACACCACCTACACCACAGAAAACCACCACCGCTCCATCTAATACCCTTAAGGAGCGTTCCACTTCTACTGTAAAATCCACATGACCTGGAGTATCAATTATATTAATGCGATGGTTTTCCCAGAAACAGGTGGTAGCAGCAGAAGTGATGGTAATGCCTCTTTCCTGTTCCTGTTCCATCCAGTCCATTATGGCCGTTCCCTCGTGAACTTCACCCATCCTATAGGAAACCCCTGTATAGTATAATATTCTTTCGGTAGTAGTTGTTTTCCCTGCATCAATATGTGCTATAATTCCAATGTTGCGCACCTTATCCAAAGCGGGATTATCAATCAACTTTAGCATATGCTTTCTTCCACAGTTATAATCTTGCTCTTCTTTCAAAATGGCTTGTTCACCAACTTGTGTTACCATGAATTACCCTGTCGTGTCTATCCAACCGGATGGACTCTTTGGCGATTTTCGGAAGATTGTTTAAGCTACCATCTATAATGAGCAAAGGCTTTATTTGCTTCTGCCATCTTATGGGTATCCTCTCTCTTTTTTACTGAAGCACCACGATTGTTTGAAGCATCGATTAGCTCAGCGGCAACCTTCTCTTCCATAGAGTGTTCTTTGCGCTCTCTTGCAAAGGATAGCAACCACCTTAAAGCCAGGCTCACTCTGCGATCTGGTCTCACTTCTACAGGGACCTGATAGGTAGAACCACCTACTCTTCGAGATTTGGTTTCAATAACAGGTTTTGTATTTTCTAATGCTGTGCGGAAGACCTTTAAGGAATCGGACTTGGTCTTTTCCTCAATAATGGCAAAACTTTTGTAAACGATTGACGCTGCCTTGCTCTTTTTCCCTTCACACATGATTTTATTGATCAGTTTTGCTACCAATCTGTCATTGAATTTAGGATCTGGCAAGGTTCGTCTTTTGCTAACAACCCTTCTTCTGGGCATTTCGACCTCATATAAATGGTTAGTTGATAAATCGTTTACTTTGGTCTCTTGGTTCCATATTTAGAGCGGCTTTTTTTTCGGTCTTGAACTCCAATGGAATCCAGAGTACCCCTTACGATATGATATCTCACCCCGGGAAGGTCTTTTACCCTTCCCCCTCGGACTAAGACTACAGAGTGTTCTTGAAGATTGTGACCTTCTCCAGGAATATAGGAAGTTATTTCCATACCATTGGTTAGCCGTACCCTCGCTACTTTCCTAAGAGCCGAATTGGGTTTTTTCGGGGTAGAGGTATACACTCTGATACACACCCCCCTCTTCTGGGGTGAGGACTGAAGTGCAGGGGCTTTGGTCTTAGACTTGATTTTCGACCGCCCTTTTCTGTACAGCTGGTTAATGGTAGGCATCACGACCCCTTATGCTTTTTCTAATGAATCTTAATTAAATTGCAAAACCCAAGTAAATAGCAAATAAATTATTATTTGTCAACCCTTTTATCTTTTATTTTTTATTAAAATCTCTCTAGGGTTGCTCTTCACCGCTTTCTTCTACTTTGAGCTCTTTATTTCTATATCCTATAAGACCCGTACCTGCAGGAATAAGTCTTCCCATGGAGGTGTTTTCTTTCAGACCTCTCAAATAGTCTGTTTTTCCTTCTAATGCAGCTTGGGTTAGAACTTTTGTTGTCTCCTGAAAGGAAGCAGCAGAGATGAAACTCTCTGTACTCAAGGAAGCCTTGGTAATGCCCAGCAAAAGGGGCTCGCCGATAGCTGGTTGTCCACCTTTTTTGCGTACCTTCTCATTTTCTTCTTCAAAGACAAGTTTTTCTACGTGTTCTCCCGCTAAGAAGCTTGAATCGCCAACTTCCTTTATTTTAACTCTGCGCAGCATCTGTCTTACCATAACCTCAATGTGCTTATCGTTTATCTTTACCCCCTGTAATCTATATACCTCTTGCACTTCATCCACCAGGAATTTTGCCAGCTCTTTTTCGCCAAGAACGCTTAAGATGTCATGAGGGCTGGCCAAACCATCCATAATAGGCTCTCCAGCCTTTATTTTGTCTCCTTCGTGAACCGAGACATGCTTGCTTTTAGGAATGAGATATTCTATGGGTTCTCCTATGTCAGGGGTAACGAAAATAGTGCGCTTCCCTTTCACATCTTTGCCGAAGGATACAACACCATCAATTTCACAAATGGTTGTGGCTTCTTTTGGTTTTCTGGCTTCGAATAATTCAGCGACCCTGGGCAATCCACCGGTAATGTCCTTGGTTTTGGTAGTTTCGCGAGGGATCTTAGCAATGACATCACCTGCTTGAACCTCATCCCCTTCCGCAACCACGATATTTGCACCTATAGGCATAAAATATCTGGCCTCTGTTTCTGAACCGGGAAGTTTGAAGGTCTTGCCGTTCCTATCCTTAATGGAGACTCTGGGACGACGCTCATGATCCTTAAAACCTATAATTACCTTGCTGGAAAAACCGGTTACCTCATCCAGTTTTTCCTGCATGGTTTTACCCTCCCTAATATCACCAAATTTTATTGTTCCTGAAACCTCAGTCAGAATAGGTGTGTAAAAAGGGTCCCATTCAGCAATCCGCGCACCACTTTTTACAAAATCTCCTTCTTTTACCTTTAAATGAGCCCCATAGATAATGGTGTATCGTTCTCTCTCTCTTCCACTATCGTCTATAATGGCAATCTCGCCGTTACGGTTCATAGCTATCAGATCTCCATCCTGGCCTGTTGCCAGGTTGAGTTTTGTGAATTTGACCTGCCCTTCATGTTTGACCTCTAAAGTAGTTTGTTCAGCTCTTCGGCTGGCTGTTCCTCCGATATGGAATGTTCTCATGGTTAACTGAGTTCCAGGCTCTCCTATTGATTGAGCAGCGATGACTCCTACAGCTTCTCCCATAATGGCTATTTTGCCCCGGGCAAGGTCCCTGCCATAACAGAGAGCACACACTCCCCGCTTAGATTGACAGGTTAAGACAGATCTGATTTTCACCTGCTCAATCCTTGTCTGATCTATTTTCTCAACGATATCTTCGTCGATCTCCTGATTGGCTTTTGCGAGCACTTCATCAGTGAAAGGATCAGCAATATCTTCCAGGCAAACCCGCCCTAAGATTCGATCACCGATAGGCTCAACAATTTCTCCACCCTCAATTAGGGGTGAGACAGCTATTCCGTCCAGGGTGCCACAGTCATATTCGGTGATAATGCAATCGTGAGCCACATCAACTAATCTGCGAGTGAGATAACCAGAATTTGCAGTTTTCAGGGCGGTATCAGCCAAACCTTTACGTGCACCGTGGGTAGATATAAAGTACTGTAGAACGTTTAGTCCTTCTCTGAAATTTGCTGTGATAGGGGTTTCAATAATTTCTCCTGAGGGTTTGGCCATAAGTCCTCTCATCCCTGCTAATTGGCGAATCTGCTGAGCACTCCCACGGGAACCAGAGTCAGCCATCATATATATGGGATTGAAACTAGCAACTTGTTTTACTTTGCCCTCTTTGTCTTTTATGGATTCAGTTTCAAGTTCTCTTAACATTTCTCTCGCAACGTTTTCTGTGACCTGTGCCCAGATATCCACCACTTTGTTATACCGTTCACCATCGGTAATGAGACCGTCTTTATAGTGGGATTCGATTTCCTGCACTTCCTTGTGGGCAGTCTCGATCAGTTCTGATTTCCTGGAGGGGATGATCATATCGCCGATAGAGATGGAGATTCCTGACTGAGTTGCATACTTATAACCCAAATCCTTCAAGCGGTCCGATAGCAGGATAGTCTTTTTATCTTTACATTGCCTGTAACAAAGGCTAATCAGGTCCGCCAATTCTTTTTTCCCCATGACTTTATTTATCGTCTCAAAGGGGATTCCCTCGGGAAGTATCTCTAATAAAAGGATCCTGCCTGTGGTGGTCTCAATTAATTCACCGCCCACCCGCACCAGTATTTTTGCATGGAGGTCAAGCACACCATTATCGTGGGCAACTCTTACCTCCCCTGGATTTGAGAAAACTCTGCCTTCTCCTTTGACGGATTCTTTCTCTCTGGTGAGGTAATAAAGCCCCAATACAATATCCTGAGTGGGAACAATGATGGGCTTACCGTTAGCAGGAGATAGGATGCTATTGGTTGACATTAACAGAACCCGGGCTTCAATCTGTGCTTCTGTAGAGATGGGAATATGTACGGCCATTTGATCACCATCAAAATCAGCATTAAATGCAGCACAAACAAGGGGATGAAGCTGGATGGCTTTCCCTTCAATTAAAACAGGCTCAAAGGCCTGAATACCCAATCGGTGCAAGGTGGGAGCCCGGTTGAGCAAAACAGGATATTCCTTGACCACGTCATCTAATGCATCCCACACTTCTGCTGTTTCCTTTTCCACCAGCTTCTTGGCGCTTTTAATGGTTGTTGCGAAACCCCTCTTTATCAGACGATTGTAGACAAAGGGCTTAAACAGTTCGATCGCCATCTTCTTGGGCAGTCCACATTGGTGGAGACGCAGTGCTGGCCCAATTACAATGACAGACCGTCCTGAATAGTCTACCCGCTTTCCCAGAAGGTTTTGTCTAAACCTTCCCTGCTTTCCTTTGAGCATATCGCTCAATGATTTAAGGGGCCTTTTGTTACGACCGGTAACAGTTTTCCCCCTCCTGCCGTTATCAAACAGTACATCCACTGCCTCCTGAAGCATCCTTTTTTCATTGCGGACAATAATCTCTGGGGCCTCGAGTTCCTGAAGCCTCTTAAGCCGATTATTCCTGTTGATTACCCTCCTGTAGAGGTCGTTTAGATCAGAAGTGGCAAAACGTCCTCCGTCTAAGGGAACCAAAGGTCTTAAATCAGGCGGGAGAACCGGTAGGACTTCCAAAACCATCCACTCAGGTTGGTTCCCAGAGTTTCTAAATGCCTCCACAACCTTCAATCGTTTGGCTAATTTTTGGCTCTTTGCCTCGGAACCTGTTTCTTTCATCTCCTGGCGCAAACGTTGGGAAATTTCCTCCAGGTTAAGCTTTTTTAAAATCTCCCGTATTGACTCAGGACCTATACCTGCCTTGAAGTTTTTCCCATACTCTACCAAAGCTTTGAGATATCTCTCTTCTGTCAGCAGTTCACCTTCGGTTAAAGGTGTTTTGCCAGGGTCTATGACGATGTACTGTTCAAAGTAAATTACCTTTTCTAAATCCCTGAGCGTTATATCAAGAAGATTTCCGATTCTGCTGGGCAGACTTCTTAGAAACCAAATGTGTGCAACTGGGCAAGCAAGTTCAATATGACCCATTCTCTCCCTTCGCACATATGAAGGGATTACCTCAACTCCGCATTTCTCACAGACAACTCCTCGATGTTTCAGCCTTTTGTATTTACCACAATTACACTCATAATCTTTGGTAGGCCCAAAGATCTTAGCACAGAACAATCCATCTCTTTCCGGTTTGAAGGTTCGATAGTTGATGGTTTCTGGTTTTTTAACCTCACCATGTGACCAACTACGAATAACTTCTGGCGAAGCAATGCTGATTTGTATGGCATTAAAGTCAAGCGACTTTCTGGGTTTATCAAAAAAACTGTAGCTTGCTTCCATAAAGCACTCCTCCTTAAACTAAGTTTTCGCTTCCAGCTTCAATAAATTTTACGTTTAAGCAGAGACTCTGTAATTCTTTTACCAGTACGTTAAAGGACTCCGGCAAGCCAGGAACCACAGTAGCATCTCCTTTAACGATATTTTCATAGAGTTTAGTTCTTCCTTGGACATCATCAGACTTAACGGTTAAAAACTCTTGGAGTGTGTGTGCTGCTCCATAAGCCTGTAATGCCCAGACCTCCATTTCTCCTAGCCTCTGTCCGCCAAATTGTGCCTTTCCGCCCAAGGGTTGCTGCGTTACCAGAGAATAGGTGCCAATAGAGCGTGCATGGATTTTGTCGTCCACCAGGTGGTGAAGCTTCATCATGTAAATCATACCGACGGTAATTTTGTTGTCAAAAGCCTCTCCTGTTCTTCCGTCATAGAGAATGGTTTGTCCACTTTCAGGCAATCCCCCCTCCTTTAAATAGTCCACAATTTGTTCTTCTGATGCGCCATCAAAAACAGGAGAGGAAAAGCGAACACCCTTGCTAAGCGTTTTCGCAAGTTTTACTACCTCCTCCTCCTCCTCCTCATCTATCATTTTGCTTATTGCCGGCTCATTAAAAACACCCTTAATTTGATTTCTTAAAGTCTGGGTGCTGACGTTTTTCTCCAGAAGTTCGTTAATCTTATTGCCTAACCCTACAGATGCCCACCCCAGGTGGGTCTCTAGAATCTGCCCTACATTCATTCGAGAAGGAACTCCTAAGGGGTTTAGGACGATGTCCACAGGCATTCCCCCATCTAGGTAAGGCATGTCCTCTTCTGGGAGTATCCTGGATAGCACACCCTTGTTTCCGTGACGCCCAGCCATTTTATCACCCACTGATAGACTTCTTTTTACTGCCAGGTCAACTTTAACCATCTTGATTACACCGGGTGGAAGCTCATCACCACTTTTAAGCCTTGCTATCTTCTCTGTGGAAATCTCTGTTGTTGCCTTAAGATGTTCATCCAGATCTTCTGTGATCTTCTTGATTTTCTCTTCCACTCCTTTGCTTTCAGCAACAATATCTTTCCATCGGTTTGATGGTATTTTTGAAATCATCTCTGCGGTAATTTTTTTATTTTTCCCAAGAATGACGGTGTGTGTTCTTTTGTCAGTCAATCTTTTAGCTGCAATCTTTCCAACAAGCAGGTTCTTAATCTTTTCTGACGCGCGCTCCTTTAGTATTTTTATTTTAAGTTCCTGGTCCTTCAGTAGCTTAGATAGTTGCTCATTTTCAATCGATTTGCTGCGTGCGTCTTTTTCAACTCCTTTACGGGAGAAGATCCGGACGCTAATAACTTTTCCCTCAACACCAGGAGGAATCCTTAGGGAAGTGTCTTGTACATCACGGGCTTTTTCACCGAAAATTGCACGAAGAAGCTTTTCTTCAGGTGAAAGCTGGGTTTCTCCCTTGGGGGTAATTTTCCCTACCAAAATATCACCGGATTTTACCTCCGCCCCTATGCGGATAATCCCACATTCATCCAGGTCTTTCAGGGCATCTTCTCCCAAGCCTGGTATGTCCCGGGTGATTTCTTCTTTTCCCAGTTTGGTGTCACGGGCTAAAACCTCAAACTCTTCGATATGAAGAGAAGTAAAGCAGTCGTTCTTAATTATTTTTTCATTAACCAAAATAGAATCCTCGAAATTATATCCCTCCCAGGGAAGGAAGGCAACCAGCAGGTTGCGCCCCAGAGCTAATTCTCCCTTATCTATGGCAGGTCCATCCGCAATAATTTCGCCTTTTTTTACTTTGTCGCCTACCTCAACTAAAGGTTTTTGATTGATGCAGGTGTTTTGATTAGTGCGTTTGAATTTTGCTAAGTTATGTATGCTAACTCCCATATCTTTTCCAGATTCGCTGCTCTGCTCATCTTTAACTACAATTCTGTTGGCGTCAACACTCTCTATGATGCCATCTTTTTGCGCTGTGACTGTTACCCCTGAATCCTTTGCGATAATGCCTTCTACTCCCGTGCCAACAAAAGGGCTCTCAGTTTTCATCAGTGAGACTGCTTGCCTTTGCATATTCGAACCCATTAAAGCCCGGTTAGCGTCATCATTTTCCAAAAAGGGGATGAGGGCAGCAGCGATGCTAACCAACTGTTTGGGGGAGACGTCCATATAGGAAATATCTTCCGGCTTCAGCATGACGAAATCTCCTCCCCTACGGGCAGAGACAAGCTCTCTTTCAAATCTTCCTCTATTATCCAAAGTGGCATTAGCCTGTGCAATAGCATGGTCTTTTTCATCTAAGGCGGAAAGATATTCTATTTGGTTTGAAACCACTCCATTTTGCACTTTGCGGTAAGGAGTCTCAATGAAACTGAAGTCGTTGACTCTGGCATAGGTAGAAAGGGATGAGATGAGACCAATGTTGGGGCCTTCTGGAGTTTCAATGGGACAGATCCTTCCGTAATGAGTGGGGTGGACATCTCTTACTTCAAATCCGGCTCTTTCACGAGTCAATCCTCCTGGACCCAGTGCGCTGAGTCGTCGTTTGTGGGTAATCTCAGATAGAGGGTTGGTCTGATCCATAAACTGCGATAATTGACTGGAGCCAAAAAATTCGTTAATTACTGCTGAGACCAGTTTAGCATTTACCAGATCATGGGGCATTAAGGTTTCAACTTCCTGTAACCCCATCCGTTCCCTAATGGCCTTTTCCATCCTGACCAGACCTATGCGATACTGATTCTCGATTAACTCGCCAACGGTTCGAACTCTTCTATTGCCCAGGTGGTCAATATCATCTACTTCTCCCCTTCCGCACTTTAGCCTTAGAAGATATTTGACAGTTTCCATAATATCCTCTTTGCGAAGCACACGAACATCCAGGGGAACATCAAAGCCAAGCTTATAATTTAATTTTAACCGACCAACTTTCCCCAAGTCGTAGTAGTCGGGATTAAAGAAGATTCTCTCAAAGAAATTATTCGCACTCTCCTTGGTAGGAGGGTCGTGAGGTCTTAGACGTCTATAGATCTCAACGACAGCCTCTTCCTGGGTCTGGATTTTATCCAGGGCCAAGGTGTTACGGAAAGAAGAATCAGTGGTAGAATCATCAACAAAAAGGATTTCAAATTCCTTGATGCCCTTTTCCTGAAGCACCTTTAATTTCTCTTTGGTTAACTCCTCATTGACGGTAAGCAAGGTTTCTTCTGTTGAAGGATCAACAATGTCATGGGAAACAAATTTGCCCTCCAGATCTCTAAGGCTGACAGGAACAAATTGAATATTGGCTTCCTTTATCTTTTTAAGTGTTGCCCCCCTAATCTTTTTATCCTTCTCAATTACAACCTCACCACTTTTTACATCAATGATGTCTTCTGATGCTCTGTCTCCCACCTGAATATTCTCCCTCAGGCATTTTAAAAATTTGTTATCCTTAAAAACGATTTTCTCTGTTTCATAGAAATAATTGAGGAGTGCTTTTGCGGAATACCCCAGAGCCTTGAGCAGGACTGTAGCCGGAAGTTTTCGACGCCTGTCTATCCTTACATGAAGGACATCTTTGGCATCAAATTCCATGTCAATCCATGAACCCCGATTAGGAATAATACGAGCATAAAAGAGAAGTTTCCCCCCACTGCTCGATTTCCCTTTATCATGGTTGAAGAAAACACCAGGTGATCTATGCAATTGACTGACAACGACCCTTTCTGTGCCATTGATAATGAAGGTCCCACCGTCCGTCATTAAGGGTGCCTCTCCGAAGTAAACCTCTTGCTCTTTAACATCTCTGATGCTACGAGCTCCCGATTCAGCATTCACATCCCAAACGACCAGTCTTAAGAGGAGTTTAAGCGGAACAGCGTAAGTCATCTCCTTTTGTCGGCATTCTTCCACATCATACTTGGGTTCCCCCAAGCTATAACTTACGTATTCAAGAGAGGCACTTTCTGAAAAATCCTTTATGGGAAAGACGTTCTTGAAGACTCCATGAAGACCAAAATCACCACGGTCCTCATGTTTGATATGCTGCTGCAATAAGTCTCCATAAGCTTTTTTTTGAACATCCAGGAGATTCGGCATCTCCATTACTTTTTTGATTCTGGCAAAGTTCTTTCTAAGATGATATCTATTGATTGTGTGATAACTCATTTTAACCCCTACTGTGGATTAAGATTATCGGTTACCTGACAGCCCTTTTGCCTGCAAGCAGAAAGATTCTAAAGACAGTGGCTTATTTGATTTCGACAGTTGCCCCAGCTTCTTCGAGCTTTTGTTTGGCCTCTTCCGCATCCTTTTGAGGAACCCCTTCGCGAACAGGTTTGGGAGCTCCATCCACCAGATCCTTGGCTTCTTTCAAACCCAGGCTGGTGAGGGCCCGGACGGCTTTGATGACCTGAATCTTTTTCTCTCCTGCTGATTGCAGAATGACGTCAAATTCCGTTTTCTCTTCTTCTGCAGCTGCTGGGGCTTCGCCAGCAGCTGCAGGTGCTGCCATAGTCATAGCAGCTGAAACCCCAAATTTCTCCTCCAGCTCTTTTACCAGATCGGAAAGCTCCAGCACAGTCATGTTTTCAATGAAGCTTAATACGTCTTCTTTACTAATATTAGCCATTTTTTAAATCCTCCTAACATTCAACAAGTTTAGTTTTGCTTGCCTGACTTATTCTTTTGAATAGCGTTAAGCACCTGGACCAGTTTTAAAGGAACAAAACTCAGGGCATTTAAGAGCCTCACCTGAGGTGAAATGCAGAGAGAAACAATCTTTGCAAGCAACTCTTTTCTGCCAGGGAGGGAGCTAAGCTCTTTTATTTCTTCCACAGATAAGACCTTGCCCTGTAGAAAACCGGCTTTAATACTCAGCGCAGAGTATTCTTTGAGAAACTTCGCCAGTATTTTACTTGGGGTAATGGGATCATCAGAACTTAACAAAATTGCAGTAGGGCCCACAAAGTGTTGGTGGAGCTGCTCAAACTCTGTTCCCTTAGAAGCTATTTTAAACAAGGTATTTTTGACTACCCGATAGTCTGATGAAACACCACGAAGTTCATTTCTCAGCCTGGTAATCTGTCCCACCGTTAAGCCGCGATAGTCTGTTAAAATAGCAAAAGTTGCCTGCTTGAGCTTGCTTGATAAGTGTGAAACTATCTGCTCTTTCATTTCTTTATTCAATTTTTTTTAGTCCTCCTTTCCAAAGCCAAGAACTTACGCCGCGTACTTACTGCCTGAAAAAAAAGTCATGTTCGGGCCAAATCAGAATATAGAAGTCCGAAACCCAAAATAAATTCGAATACCAAATGTCAAAATGACCTAAACTAAGATGTTGGAGATGCGATGTTTTTGTCATGAGGACATTTGTATTTTAGTCATTGTTTCGTATTTATATACTTCAAATTTTTGACCGAAAAAAATGGGGTTTTCGGTCAAGCAACAACTAGCCTATATGTCTGGTAAATGCAGGATTTACCTTTATACCAGGTCCCATAGTAGTTGAAAGGACGATACCCCTCAAATAGACTCCCTTGCTGGTTGATGGCTTTAGTTTTATGAGGGTATCTACTAGAGAAGCAATGTTTTCTTTAAGTTTTTCCACTGCAAAAGAAGCTTTGCCGGTTGCTACGTGAACAATGCCAGCTTTATCTACTTTAAATTCGATCTTGCCTTTTTTAAGATCGGATACGGCATCTGAGATGTTAAAGGTTACGGTTCCCGTCTTTGGATTAGGCATCAAACCTCTCGGCCCCAAGATTTTGCCGATTTTCCCTACCATGCCCATCATGTCAGGAGTAGCTATTGCTTTATCAAATTCCAACCATCCTTTAGAGATCTTTTCAACCATATCTTCGGCTCCAACAAAATCGGCACCGGCGCTTGTTGCTTCTTTCTCTTTTTCTCCTTTTGCAAAGACCAAAACCCTGGTTTCCTTTCCTGTTCCATGGGGAAGCAAGACGGTTCCCCTTACCATCTGGTCGGCGTGTCTAGGGTTCACCCCTAAACGTACTGCCAGATCTACGCTCTCATCGAATCTAGAAAAAGTGATTTCTTTAAGCAGCTTAAGCGCTTCTTCAAGTTCATAATATTTATTTGCATCTACCTTCTCACGGGCAAGTTTATATTTTTTCCCTTGTCGGCTAGACATCGCCATCTCCTTAATATCTTGTAATTCCTGGGATTTACTAAGACTTTATAATTTTATAACGTGCTTTCTCCTTGCTTTAGCCCCACTATTTTCCTTGAAGGAAAATAGCCTATCCTATTTATGCAATCTCTATCCCCATACTCCTGGCGGTGCCCTCAACAATCTTTATGGCACCGTCTAGGTCAATGGCATTTAAGTCAGGCAACTTGGTCTGGGCAATCTCTTTAACCTGTTCAGGGGTTACCTTGCCCACCTTTTCCTTATTTGGTTCTGCAGAACCCTTGATAATGCCAGCGGCTTTTTTTAGCAGTACCGAGGCAGGGGGTGTTTTAACAATAAAAGTAAAGGACCTATCCGCATAGATAGTAACTACAGCAGGAAGGATTATATCACCCTTGCTTTGAGTCTGGGCATTGAAGGCCTTACAAAACTCCATAATGTTTACTCCATGCTGGCCTAATGCAGGTCCTACAGGAGGTGATGGTGTGGCTTTCCCGGCAATTATCTGGAGTTTTTTTAAAGCCATTACTTTCTTTGCCATTTTAGTTGTGGTCCTCCTTACGTTCTAATTCTTTTTGACTTGAAGGAATTCTAACTCAATAGGAGTTGATCTCCCAAAAATGCTTACCAGCACCTTGAGTCTTCCCTTTTCTGGTTTAACTTCCTCTACCAATCCGTTAAAATTGGTGAAGGGCCCATCCGTTATACTGATGCTATCCCCTTTCGAAAAGGACACTTTTGGCTTGGGTTTAAGTTTCCCTTCTCTAATTTGGTGAAGTATCTCCCTCGCCTGTTTTTCAGGAATGGGGGTAGGTTTTTCAGTGCCGCCGATGAAACCAGTAACTTTTGGTGTATTTTTTACAATGTGCCACGTTTCATTGTTCATAACCATGTTAACCAGCACGTATCCTGGAAAGAATTTCCTGGAAGTTGTTTTCTTCACACCTTTTACTATTTCCACCACATTTTCAGTAGGAATAACTATTTCTGAAAAGCACTCTTCTTTGCCAAATTGCTTTACCCGTTCCTCCAGAGCGGTTTTTACTTTATTCTCATAGCCAGAGTAGGTGTGGATCACATACCAGTTCTTTTCCATGAAAGCCCCTTCGTATTTCAGCCTAGGAGGACCCTAATAATTTTTGAAAGTCCAAAGTCAACCAACCCCAGAAAGACGGCTATTATAATTACGAGTATTATTACAACGGTGGTGGAAGCAATCGTATCCTTCCTGGTTGGCCATACAACTTTTTTCAGCTCGATCTTCACTTCTTTTAAAAATTGCTTTACTTTTTCAAACATTACTGACTATCCTTAAGGATTACATATTTGTAATGAGTGACATAATATGGCAGGCCAGGAGGGATTCGAACCCCCATCACCCGGATTTGGAGTCCGGTGCTCTAACCGTTGGAGCTACTGGCCTAAAAACCCGTTGAATTTAAAAGTGTTTTTCGTTGATTATATTGTAACCCAGAATTTGCAGTAGCCATCTACTGCGGCTTGAAAATCCTTGCTGCACCG
>CBDTTR010000024.1:0-14902 GCA_965363405.1 uncultured bacterium
CCACAGTGACCATGATTGGTATATGCACAAAGGCAGATATCAGCAATTACTATGAGAGTCGGGAAGGAGCCCTTAATCTCCTTAATTGCCTGTTGAACAATCCCTTGAGGTGCATAGGCCTGACTGCCAAGCTCATCCTTGCTATCAGGCAGGCCAAAAAGCAGGATGGCGGGAATGCCTAGAGATTGAACGTCCTCAAGTTCCTTACATACAGTATCTATCGAATATTGAAAGATACCAGGCATTGAGGATATTTCCACCTTTTGACCTTTCCCTGATCTTACGAAAACAGGAAAGATTAAATCATCTATCCTCAAGTGTGTTTCCCTCACCATCTTTCTTAACGCTTCTTTTCTTCTTAATCTTCTAAGTCTCTGTTTGGGAAAAGGCATATCAAACCTCTCATCTTCTCGATTGGTAATATGCTATGATCGCATCAACCAAACCAGGTACCGTATGCCGGGAAGCAGTAACAGATACTCTAATTCCCTGCTTTGTTATCTCTTTCCTGGTTACAGGTCCAATTGCTGCCACCTTCACCCCTTTTAATCTTTTTGCCATTGGTTCTCCTTTCATAAGAGAAACAAAACTGGTGAAGGTAGAGGGACTGGTAAACGTGATGAGATCTATCTCGCGATTCCTGAAGAGCTGTTTAACCTTTCTCGAACCTGCATTAGCTTTCCGCACTGTATAAGCACTCACTTCATCAACTCTAGCTCCCATCTTTCTTAACTGCCCGGGCAGAATATCATTTGCAAGCTCAGATCTAATAAGCAGCAGATTTTTTCCCTTTATATCTTCTTTTTTAAATTCATTGGCTAAATGCTTTGAGGTAAAAGTCTCTGGGACTATCTCTGGGTAGAGAAAGTGTTCTCTTAAAACATGTGCTGTCATTTCACCTATAGCAGCAATTTTAATCCCATTCAAACACCGCATGTCTTTACGCAACCTTCGCATCCTGGAAATAAAGGCTTTAACTCCATTAACGCTGGTAAAGACAAGGCAATCATATTCCTTTATATGATTAATCTCTTTATCTATTGACTTCAAACTTTCTGGAGCAACAACTTCTATAGTAGGAAAAGGAATAACCTGAGCACCCGCTTGCTCAAGTAGATCGGTGAATGGTCGTGCTTGTTCCTTTGGCCGGGTGACAACAACAGTTTTCCCGAAAAGGGGTAATGATTCAAACCATAAGTTGGTTTGACGAAGTCCGACCACCTCTCCCACAATAATGACAGCAGGGGGTTTCAAACGGGCTTTCCTGGCTTTAGAGAGAATATCTTTGAGTTTTCCTTGTATTACTCTCTGACTGGAATAAGTGCCTCGCTCAACAACGGCTACAGGAGTTTCAGGAGATTTACCACTCTCATTTATCCGCTTTATTATGTCATCAATTTTCCCCACTCCCATTAAGCACACCAGGGTATCCACACTTTGAGCTATCTTTTTAAAATTGACAGTTGGAATCTCCTTGGTTGGATCTTCATGACCGGTAACCAATGCAACAGAGGAGGCAAGTCCTCTGTGTGTTAAAGGAATACCCGCATAGGCAGGGGCAGCAACGGCAGATGTTACTCCAGGAACAACTTCAAAGGGAATACCATTTTGTGCTAATGCTTCCACTTCCTCCCCACCACGACCAAAAATGAAAGGATCCCCTCCTTTAAGCCTTATTACAACCTTGCCTTTCTTCGCTTCCTTTACAAGCAGTTTATTGATCTCTTTTTGTTCCAGAATTTTTTTTCCGGCCTGCTTTCCTGCATCAACCTTTTTAGCATCATTTTTAGCACAATCAAGCAGGTTTTGATTAACAAGATGGTCATAGACGATAACATCAGCCACTTTAAGGAGCTTAAGTCCCTTAACAGTAATGAGACCTGGATCACCAGGACCAGCTCCTATGATATAGGCTTTTCCTATAGATTTATTCATTGTTCCTCGGAAAGTTGGGCCAGTAGTTCCCTGCCACCATCATTCAGAATCCTTTTTGCCATGAATTCACCTAAAATCTCTGCATCCTCCTTTGGACCCAGCATCTTTTTTTTAATGATAACTTTCCCATCAAGTGAAGCCACAAAGCACTTCAATAAAATGTCACCACCGTTAATCTCCCCATAGGCACTGGCAGGAGTGTGACAACCCACACCCAAATTACGCAGACAGCTTCTCTCAGCTGTTATGGTTAAATTGGACACTGTATCATTCAGTACGGCAAGCTTCTTTTTTAGAGATATATCTTTTGCCCTTATCTCAACACCTAAAGCACCTTGTCCAGCAGCAGGCAGACAAACATCGGGTCGGAGGTACTGGGTAATCCTGTTTTTTTGTTTCAGGCGTTTAAGGGCTGCAGCTGCCAGTAGCAAACCATCAGCAAATCCTTTGTTCAACTTTCTTATACGGGTATCAACATTACCCCTGATTTCCTTGATAATAAAGTTGCTGCGATAGTGTAACAGCTGGACTTTACGCCTTAGACTTCCCGTTGCAATGGTAGAACGAGGTGGAAGGCTTTCTATACTGGAGAACGTCTTTGAAACAAAAACATCAAAGGGATCTTCGCGCTCTGTAATGGCAGCAATGAGCAACTCCCGGGGCAGTTCCATGGGAAGATCTTTCATGCTATGAACTGCCAGATCTATTTCTCCCTCGATAAGTGCCTTCTCAATTTCTTTAACAAATAATCCCTTTCCCCCCATTTGCGAGATAGGAGTTCTCTTCATTCTATCTCCGGAAGTCTTTATAGGAACTATCTGAATCTGATCGTTCGCATAATGTTGCAGTAATTTATCCTTTACCCACTTGGCTTGAACAAGAGCGAGGGCGCTTCCTCTCGTTCCTATCTTAAGTTTTAACATGCTTACCCGCTAACATCTAGCTGCTTCAGTATCGTTTTATAATACACCTTCTCTCCTCTTTTAAGCTTATCAATGATATTTAAAGATAAAAGGTGGTCCAGTTTTTTTCTCTTTTCCTTTTCACTATAATTTTTATTCTTTAAAATGGCACTTCTCACCTTCGCAATCATTGTAGTATATTGCCTGTATTCATTTCCGAACTTCTTTTCCAGGTCTTGCCTTATTTTTTTGGATAAAAGCGGTGCCAACCCCTCTGTTGAAATACTCAATCTAAGGTGCCCCCTCTCCACCAGAGAAGGCGAAATAAAATCACAGTCTTCCAGTGAATCTACAACATTGATCAGAATTCCCCTCTTCCTAACTTCCTTACCAATCTCCTTGTTGAGACTTTCGCTATCAGTAGCTGAGATAACCAGGAAGGCTCGATTGAGGTCAGAAACCTTATATATTCTCTCATGCCATAGAATCTCTTTCTTTTGAGAGAAACTTTTAATCCTTTCAGTAACTGTAGGGCTGACAACCACTACCTTTCCACCATAACGCAAGAGTGTCTTAACCTTTCTCTCTGCGGTCTTTCCACCTCCAACTACCAGACACTTCCTGCCTTCTATGTTTACATGAATGGGATAGAATGAAGTCATCAATTCTCCCTGGTTTTATTTAAAATCCTGAATGCTTTATCTGCGGCCTCTAAGGTTTTAGCTACATCCCTTTTTGTATGTGCCATTGAAACAAAATTGGTTTCAAATTGAGATGGTGGAAGATAGATTCCCTCACTCAACATAACACGGAAATAGTGCGCAAACATTTTAAGATTACATTTGCGTGCTTCCTGATAGTTAGTCACCTTCTTTTTGGAAAAGAAGAGGGTAAACATAGAACCGAGTTGCGAGAGATTAAGAGGCATATTACGCCTGACAGCAATCTCTTTGATCTCCTCACAGAGGACTTTGGTAGTAATATTAAGCTGTTTGTAAATCTTGTTTGACCGGGATAGAATTTTTAGATTTTCAATTCCAGCAGTCGTTGCCAGCGGATTTCCGGAAAGTGTTCCTGCTTGATAGACAGGACCCTGGGG
The DNA here is from genome assembly GCA_965363405.1 of uncultured bacterium. Classification (GTDB taxonomy): domain Bacteria; phylum Desulfobacterota; class WTBG01; order WTBG01; family WTBG01; genus WTBG01. The sequence goes on from CBDTTR010000024.1 coordinate 3,937, forward strand.
AGAAATAAGCTCCATAATCTCTTCTTTACCTCCGTATACACCTATAGGCAATCCCCCACCAACAATTTTCCCCAGGCAGGTAATATCAGGGGTGATTTGATAGATATGCTGGGCTCCCCCAAAGCAGATTCTAAAACCGGTTATGACTTCATCAAAGATTAACAGCGCCTGATAGTGTTGAGTCACCTCTCGCAGGGTTTTGAGAAAACCAGACTCCGGAAGCACTAAACCCATGTTACCAGCAACAGGTTCAACAATAAGAGCCGCAATCTCTCTTCCCTTCCGTTTGAATATCTTAACCACCTCGTCAGGATTATTGAAGGGAAGACTTATCGTATCTTTAATTACATTAGGTGGAATTCCCGCACTATCAGGGACACCAAAGGTAGCTGAACCAGATCCAGCCTTTATCAGGAAGCTGTCCCCATGACCATGATAGCAGCCATTAAACTTTACAATCTTCGCCTTCCCTGTATAAGCCCGGGCAAGACGAATTGCAGACATAGTTGCTTCAGTTCCCGAATTGACTAATCGCAGCTTTTCAATAGAAGAAAATGCCTTTTTAATTAAGCGCGCAAGTATAAGTTCTAACTCTGTGGCAGCACCAAAGCTTAAACCTTTAACTGCTGCCGCTTGGACCTTCTTTACCACTTGAGGATGGGAATGGCCTAAAATGGCTGGTCCCCAGGAACCTACATAGTCGACATATTTATTACCATCAACATCATAAAGGTAAGCTTCTTTTGCCCTTCCAATAAAAACTGGTCTTTCTCCTACAGCTTTGAAAGCCCTAACAGGACTGTTCACTCCACCCGGAAGACACCTAATGGATTGATTATAGAGCAACCTGGACTTTTTGTGACTAAACTGTGGATTCATTGGGTTGGTACAGGGAAATGAGCGGTTCAGCCAGAAAGCTTATCTTCTCTACGGCCCGTTTGATTAAACGCTCAGCTTTCAGGGCCTCTTCTTTCTTTTTGCCAAGATTTTCTTCAATTACCTGGTTGAAATCATCCAGATTATAGAGCATAGCACCTTTTAATCCCTTAATATCTGGATCGATATCTCTGGGCACAGCGATGTCAATAAGGAGTATTTCCCTATTTCTCTTTTTAAGTGATGTTTCTATCTCTTCTCTCTTTAAGACAATATGCGGAGCCGCAGTAGAACTGATGATGATATCTACTTTATAAAGTTCTCTTTTGAATCGATCAAAATGAATAGCTTTTCCACCAAGATACTGGGCAATTTTAACCGCCTTTTCATAGGTGCGATTGGCGACAATCACAGTCTTTATATTTCGTTCATAGAGATATTTTGCAATTTGTTCATTAATCTTATTAACACCAACAAGAAGAATCGTTTTGTCTCTTAGATTAAATTTCTTTTCTGCCAGCTTAATAGCCATACTACTTAGAGAAGTGCTCCCCTGACTTATTCTGGTCTCCTTTCTTACCTTCTTTCCAATCTTAACAGCTTCCTCAAAAATTTTTTCTGTTGTGACATCAGTGGCTTCGATCTCTTTTGCTGCCAAATAGGCACGTTTGACCTGTCCCAGAATTTCATTTTCCCCTAATAATTGGGATTCAAGACCTGAAGATACTCGGAACAGGTGCTTAGCGACATCACCATCTCTAAAATTATATAAATAAGGTGAGAGATCTTCAAGATCTATGTTTTGAAAATCCGTGAGGAATTTTTTGAAACTCTCAATTGAAAAAAGACGTGACGGGGTACTAAAGTAAATCTCTGATCTATTGCAAGTAGAGAGAATAACTCCACCCTTAATACCATCGAAGTTTAAAAGATGCTGGAGTGTATCTCTCAGTTTTGAGTTGGGAAATGAAAGTTTCTCTCTAATTGAAACCGGTGCACTCTGATGGTCAATACCCAGAACAAACAGGTGTGAAGGAATATTCATTGATGATCACTTCTTATTAGAATCTTGGATTTTCTATAACTTAACGGAAGATAAAACCCGGAACTCGCAACCCGTAACACGAAACCTATATTTAACATACTATTCCAATAGCAACGCAGCTAATTTCACATGTCGAGAATTCTACACCGCTTACAACTAAAAACCCCAAATTCCTTTCGGGGAGATGGGGTCACGCAAAAAGTTTCTAAGCCAGTCATCCTCCCCTCGGAAGGCTTTCAAACTACTGGTAAGGTTTTCTGACTCGTGGATCTTCCTATTCTCTCCCACCTTCCCATCTCAACATTTTAAGAGACAGTGGTCTATCTGGAGATTTCGTTCCCACTCACAGCTGCGGGGCAGTGATGGAATTTCACCATCTTCCCTTCTAGTATTTATATATAATAAGGTTTTATAAAAGTAAAATACAACTATATGAAAGGATAAAGATTGTCAATACATTTTTCATCCCCTCTATCTCTTTTAAAAAAGGGGATTTCCTTAGGCAGCATTTTTGAATCAAATTTCCCCTCCCCAAGTGGGGATAAAAGGGAGGAAGATTAACTTTTAACAAATTCATCAAGTTTAGGCAAAGCAAAGTTTTTACTTGATTTTTAACAAAATGTATGTTAGAATGAAACAATAGCTAAATATAAGGTTAAGACAATGAAAATATCAGATGACAAATCAACTCAAGACTTCACAAATTATATCAGAAAAACACTTGACCAACGCAAGTTTATCCACCTTGAGGCAAATAATTTCAAAAATAAAAGCATACCAGAAGAAAGGGTGGAACTGTCAAGAAAAGCTAGTGATCTCAACAGGATAAAAGAGATTGTCCGGAAAACTCCAGACATTAGGGGGGAGAAGGTAGCTTTTTTTAGAGAAAAAATAGCTTCCGGAAGCTATAATGTCAGTGGTCAGGAAATAGCTGATAAAATGCTTAGAGAACATCTACTAGAGGACACCTTAAAATCCTAAAAACACATTTTTAATCTTACCCTGAAACTTCATTCTGCTACTTTAAAAAACTCACCAATACTTTCTGCACACTTAGTTTTTACGACTACTTTTCCTGTCTTGACTCCAGATGGAACCACCACTTCAATTCTGCTGTTTCTCCAGGAGATAATTTTACCATTTAATCCCGGTTGGAAAATTACTTCACATCCCTGCTCTTCCTCTCCGAACCGACGACCTCTAATAGCTACCTGCTGACCCGCTTTGGCCAGTTTGGGCTTAATCAGTTTTATATAAGGCTTTGGGCAAGGAGAAATTTCGGCTTTATCCTGAGCAAGTGAGGAACCAATAAAAAACAAACTTACCCAAAATGCTAAAAATCCTATAATAACTCCTACTCTTTTACTTCTCATCATTTTCTGCATGGTTATATCCTCCAATTACCTCCCACGATTATGGTAGTACATACTATTCTTATAATACACCTACTTACTTTAAAAATCAATGAATTTAAACAACGCAATTACACAGAGCACACGTAAATTATCATCTTTATTTAGTGGACTTCTGTGGCTTAATATTAAGAAAGGCAGGAGTGTAAATGTAAATGGTCATGATGAAGTGTAGCAGATACACTTACCCCGCCAAAAAGGAACTTCTTATCAATTTAAGTATTTGACTTTATCCTCTTTGTTTACTTAAATAGAGGGTCTTCAAAAACAGTAAGAAACACCTCTCTATCAATAGAGAGTTTGCAAAACAATCTACATAAACTATAATAAAGGTATCATGAAAGAGGTAGATAGAAATGTTTGATTACGATGTAATTGTAGCAGGTTGTGGTCCTGCAGGACTCATGGCGGTTGCTGAGCTCAAGGAAAAAGGTATCAATGTGCTTGGCATAGATAAAAAACCAATGCTGGATAGAAATATACGATCAGCCTCTGGCTTCTTCATCGATGGGCAAGAAATGAATGGGGAATACATTCAATGCGAACCCATGAAGGGGAAAACCAGGATTATATATACTAAATGTGGTTTTTCTCTCGAGTACTCAAGCCCCATGGAGGGAATACACCATACACATATTATTTCAAATACAGGAAGTCACTTTCAGGCCACATCCCGCAAAAAACCATTCTACCATCTATTTAACCCCAGTACCTGGCTCTCTGATCGCTATAAGAGAGCAAAGAAACTGGCTGTCCCCTTTATGGCCAGCACACTCGCTATAAGGGCAAAGGAGATAACCGGTGGTGTAGAAGTAACACTAAGGACAAAAGGCAAAACCACCAGCAAGACCTGTAGGAAGCTTATAGCCTCTGATGGGCTGCAATCACGGATTACCAGAAATCTCGGATTGAATAAAAATCGTAAGTTCTTCATGAAAGGACCAACCATCGAATACGAAATGACAAACGTTGAGTGCCCTCTTGACCGTGGAGACATGTACTTCTTTGGTGAAAACAACCTTGGGTCACCTGGTGGTCTTATCGCAGTCCCCAGTCCCCGAGGTAAAGGTGCATATCGATTTGAAACCATGTCATCCCTGCCAGGGAAAACTTCTCACAACATGATCGAGTTTTTTACTAAGAAGAGTCCACTGGCTAAGTGGTTTAAAAAGGCGGAGATTGTCGAAAAAAGTGGAGCAATTGTTGAAGTATATTCTCCCATAAAAACCCCTTACCACGGAAATATTCTCGTGGTAGGTGATGCAGCCTGCTATGCTGAGTGTTTGTATCAAGGTGCCACCATGTGTGGGTACATGGCAGCCCAAGCCATGGAGAACGAGCTAAATGGGGAAAAAGGTTTCAAGGAATATACTGACTGGTGGAACTCCTCCTTCGAGTGGAACAAGAACCCCAAAAGGATGGCCGATTATGGGAAAAGGGTATTCTTCCTTCGATTCTTTACCTCTGATGAGATCGATTTCCTATTCAACCTCTCTAAAAAGTACCCCGCTGTTGCTGATGAGATAAACGCAGGTGTGTACGATTACACTCATGTCATTGCAGATTACTTCATAAGTCTCCCTGAAATACCAGATCAATTGAAAGAAAAAATGAAAATGATTAAAGAAGCGGATATGGACACGTTGTTAACTGTCGTCAGTAAAAGAAAAGATTAACCCCACAAGTAGAATAAGGGGGATGTTGTTGACTAAGTTGAATAATTCTGAATTAGACCTTGAGAGCTTGCTGAGCCTATTCTGAGTCTTTTTTATAAGATTGCTTCCTCACTAAAGTTCCCTGCAATGGCAGAATATCTGAGAATCTCGCTATTCGCAATGACACTTCACTTCCCGTTCACTACACTTTGATTTTCGATTCACTGCAATTACTTTTTCCTAGTCAAACTTATTTTATTTGATTAATATATGTAATTCTTTCGTATGGAGGAGACAGTATGTCAGAAGAAGGGAACCTGTCAGAGAAAAGGGTCAGGAATATATTTTTGACTGGGCCTCCAGGCAGTGGTAAGACAACTGTTATAAAAAAGGTGCTGTTAAAACTTGAAAGGAAAGCCACAGGGTTTCACACCGAAGAAATAAAAAAGAATGATAAACGGGTGGGGTTTTTAATGAAGACCCTTGATGGTAAAGAGGGTTTTCTGGGGCATGAAAACATAAGAAGCAGGTTTCACATCAGGAGATACGGAGTAAGCATAGAGAATGTAGAAGATATTGCCGTCCCTTCCATCACTCCACAGTCAGATGATGAGATCATCATCATAGATGAGATAGGAAAGATGGAATGTTTTTCAGAAAAATTTTGTGTGGCAGCAGTTAAGGCTTTAGATGCCAGGAATATAGTGCTGGGAACTATTGCAGTTGGAGGAACCGACTTTATTCGAGAGATTAAGGAACGAAAAGATATCAAGGTCTATGAAGTGACAACCCAGAACAGGGACGAGCTGCCTGAATACCTGATTCAGGAGATTGAGTGGATCCTTAAAGATTAAAAATTATTCAGGGATTTTGGAATTGAAGAAATAAATTAATTCCCAGGACACTGGATAGTAAATGCTGGATTCTGGATATAGATCAAGATAAGTGTTCCTTAAAGGTAATCTCCACGGTTAAATTTTAACACCTCTACATTTGCAAGGATGGCTGCTTGATTTACTATGTCTTTTAAAATATCTCCATCTGGCAAACTTTCTCCCAATCCTGCCAGTTTTTCTTTCTCACTTTCAATTGATTTTATTAGAGGAGCAATATCTCTTAAATTCTTTTTGGGATCAGACAGTGCCTTGGTGTAAGATTCCAGGAGATTAAAAAATTGTTCTATCTTTTCTACCTCACCACTCTCAAATTTCCCAATAGACGCACTGAAACTGCTTGCCTCCAAGCTGGTTAGAGTGCTGGCATTTTGCAATCTGAGATTTATTTTTTGAATTTCATCTGGTGAAAGCGGGTTCTTCTCCTGTGCCCCATCGGCTTTTGACTGGATGCCAGAAAGGATTTTCTTAAAATCATCACTATTTCTATCTATTTTATTTTGTGGCTCTGGTTTTATTGCCTGCCTTATGTTTTTATCATCTTGTATTTTCATGACTTCCTCCGCCTTTTTTTAAACTTCACCACAGAGCACACCAAGAATTGCTCTATAAACTCTGCAGCTTCGTGTCTTCTTGCTTTTCATTTTCATCGGCATAAGAAAATAAAAGCTTTAGTGATAATAAAGATAGGGATCAGGGTGCTTCTTGATTTTGGATCTCGGATTTTGGATTGAATAAAAGCGAGAAGGTACGATGCAAACAGATGCTGAGTACTGAATACTAGTGTCTCCTATCACAACTTCCTATACTATATAAAACTAAATGTCATTGCGAGGAACGTAGTAACGAAGCAATCTCATCAAAAAAGCTTCGATAAAACATATTTCACAATCTTAAGAAACGAGATTGCCACGCCCTTCGGACTCGCAATGACTGCAATTTTGGGTATGTGAAAATACGATGCGAGGTATAGGGTCATTTTAATTGCTACTTCCACCTACAATTGCCGAACAAAACACTAAAACCATTAAAATCGCCTAAAGGATATCTACTTTTAACCGATAAAACAATAAAAAACAAAAATGGAGGTGATTATGAGTATTGAATTTTATTCATCTGTTGCCGGGATTAACGCTTTTTTTAAAAAGATGGATGTTACAGCTAATAACGTAGCTAACATTAATACCGATAATTACAAAAGAAGGGTTGCCCACGTCAGCCAGGATAAAAACGGCCTTCCTGAGACAAAGATTACAACTGATAAAACGCCAGGATTAGAAAATCCCAGAAAACCTGGAGAACCAGAAGGCCCTCCCAGAGAGATGTCGAATGTTAATTATGCTGATGAAGTTGTTAATATGATTGAGGCTAAAAGTGGAGTAAAAGCTAATGTTAGAGCACTGCAATTCGCAAGAGAGACCTTTGGTTCCCTTCTTGATATTTTTGTGTAACAAAATAGTTACGAGTTCCGGGTTTCTAATTTCTCATTTTCATCTATCTTTCAACCCGCAACCCGTAACTCGTAACCCGTAACTTAATTATTTAAAACCACTTCTAATTCCTTCTCCCTGAACCCTGCCCCCTACTCCCTCTATATTTTACCCCTTCACTACACCTAATGGTTTAAGCTTAGCTACTTTTTTAGAAATTCCTGCTTGATGAACTACTTCAACCACATCACTCACATCTTTATAAGCCTCGGGTATTTCTTCAGCCAGGGTTGCCCTCCCCTCTGCCATAACTACTATTCCTCTTTCTTCCATTTCCTGTGCAATATCTCTTCCCCTACTGCTTTTCTTAGCCTTGGTTCTGCTCATTAGTCGACCAGCACCATGACAGGTAGAGCCAAATGTCTCTTCCATCGCCTTTTCGGTTCCCACCAACACATAGGAGTAACGCCCCATATCCCCGGGAATTAAAACGGGCTGTCCAACCTCACGATATACCTTAGGAACATCTGGATGCCCGGCTGGGAAAGCACGCGTAGCACCTTTTCGGTGGACGCAAACCTTCCTTTCTTTTCCGTCGATAGTGTGAACTTCTTTTTTAGCAATGTTATGGCAGACATCGTAGACCAGATTCATATTCAAATCTCCAGGGCTAAGATTCAATGTCTTCTCAAGGATTTCTCTTGTCCAGTGGGTAAGCACCTCTCGATTAGCCCAGGCATAATTGGCAGCACAAGCCATACCGGCATAGTACTTCTTGCCCATCTCTGATTTGAGATAGGCACAAACAAGCTGTCGGTCCGGAAGCTCGATATTAATCTTAACCATTTTGTGAAGCATTTCCTTAATAAAATCATCACACACTTGATAGCCAAACCCACGAGACCCGGAATGGATGGAGACAACAATCTGGTTCTCAAAGAGGTCAAAGGCACGTGCAACCTCCTGATCATAAATTTCATCAACAACCCCTATCTCCAGGAAGTGATTACCTGATCCCAGTGTCCCAAGCTGATTTCTCCCTCTCTCCAAAGCCCGCTGGCTGACAACTTCTGGATCAGCATCTTCCATCACTCCCTTGTCCTCAGTTCGCTCCAAATCTTCCATATCACCGTACCCCTTTTCGACCGCCCATCTTGCCCCTTTCCTTAAGACCCTCTTCTCTTCATTAAAGTTGAGCTTAATCTTGCCGGTTGAACCAACCCCCGAAGGAATACCTCTGAAAAGAGCAGTTACCAATTGCTTCATCTTATCTCTAACATCAGGAAGAGTCAGGTCAGTTCGCAATATACGACAGCCACAGTTGATATCATACCCTACTCCCCCTGGTGAAATAATCCCTTCTTCCAGGTCAAAGGCTGCTACACCCCCGATGGGGAAACCATAACCCCAATGCATGTCAGGCATAGCCAGGGAATATTTAATAATGCCAGGCAGATGAGCAACATTAGCTACCTGACGTGGGCTTTCATCGAGCTTTATATCATCAATTAATTTCTGGTTTGCGTAGATTAATCCTGGAACCCGCATGCCCTCAGAACAAGGGATCTTGAAATGGTAATCGTCAACCTTTTCTATAGTGAGTTTCTCTTTTGTTTCCATTATTTTTCCCCAGTCAAGGTTTTATTTTAAATTATGACGCAGGTACCAGTTGTTATTTGCATTGCATAATCTTGTTAAAAATAAAATGTTCCGGGTTATGGGTTTTTTCACCTCTCTTTTTCATCTCTTTTTCAACACGCAACCCGTAACTCGCAACCCGAAACTTTTCATTTAAAATCTTAATCAATTCACTTCTCCATATCCCAAGAGAATTTCTATGCAGGTTGCTTTCATATATCAAATACGATGCGTGAAATCCAGACACCCTTTTCACAGGCAACCTTGATTTGATGATAGGTTGCCGCTTTAATTTCCCTTGTCAGTTCATGACGGCGGGGATTAAACTTCTCTCCTTTAACAGTAGCTTTAAGTACCTTTTCGCTTATTTCATGAATTGCAAAATTTCTAAAGAGATATCCCTTTACTTGATGCAAGTACAACAATTCTCTCAACCAGCTCACCATCAAATCTTCCAGATCCATTCCCTCTGCCATTAGAGGAAGAGATGTTTTTACTTCAACTTTATCCATATCAGTGATAAGGTCAAAAAGTGCAAGGCCGGCATTTACGAAAAGCTGTTTCTGATCTTCACCATATACCTCAATGCCTAAATCTGCCGTATGATTAAAGGTTTTATAACTTTTTGCCATTATATCATCCATTACACTACGTTCCTATAGTGCCCTTTACCGGATAAAATGTGTAGATATTCATTTTGTTTTTATCCAGCATCGTTTTGCAGATCACTGCACATCCTACTGTCCTTTAAGTCCTTTGTTGAAAAGGACATCTCTGAGAATTCTTACTAATTATCAATCAATTCTTTTGTTCTGTCAATGGGTGAAAGAAAACATCATATCAATTCCAGAAAGGCAAACAGAATTCTAACCTATGCTGGTATTTTCTTCATTTACTCCGCTGGCTTAACCTGTGAAATATCCCTCACAAGAATCTTCTCAATAGCTCAGGGGTATCAGTTTAACGTGATTAATTAGTGCGGGGTTGGCGCCCTCATGTGTTTTTCTCCATTCAAACTTCTCTTGCACTCCTAATATAAAATGGATATAATTATTTCTACAAAATTCAAATGCAACAACAATTAAAACTATGAAAGGAGAAGCAATGGGAAGAAAAATTAAACTATTTAAAACATTAAGCTGTATTACAGTAATAACGGCAATTGTAGCATCAAGCTCTTTATGCTTTGCTGATATCCCCCCCTCACCAGATTCAGAAATGATGGCTGCTTTTTCTAACTCCATGGATACAGAATTGGGAGATAACATTAAGGCTTTGTTTGAGGAAAATGATTTGGAGATTGATCTGGAAAATTCGTTAAGTACTACAGTCCTGGGAGGGGAAATTACCCTTGTTCCCCTGACATCCACAGATCCCCACCAAATGACAACAGTTAAAAAATCCTACCAGAAATCCCAGTTCCTTGCTTATATTGACCAAGCAGTGTTAGGACGTTTTCTGGTTTTCCTGGAAGTTATGAAAGATCAAGCAGATGAAATAACCTCCTTCAAAATAGTCTTCCCCAGTGGAAGAGGGCTAATTCTTAATATGAACCCTTTCTGCATTTATCAGATTGATGGCTCACAGACTGGCGTTTCATTACAGGATAACGACGATCTTGAGAATAGTATAATTATATCTGGTACCTGTGAAACCATTAGGATAATAATTGTTGTGCTCACAGCTGGCTGTCTAATTTCCTTAAATCCTATTCCCTGTACCATTGCTACTGTTATGGAAACTATATATCAGTTCATATGCTAGTGAAGCTTCGTCTCAAACCGACGAGGCTTCGACATCCCCCTTTTTTTTCATTCAATCCCTTTTCTTTAGTGGCTCGTCTTACATTTATAATAAGTTAAGCTTATAATACAAGATCAAAACGATACAACTTTACCGTTTGTTTTTATGTCAAACTATGTTAATAAGTTGCAGACTTAATATAATAATCTGCTTATCTATAATACTCAAGTTGTCTATTAGTTCCTGGATCCCTGCTTTCGCAGGGATGACAGAT
>CBDTTR010000025.1:0-14729 GCA_965363405.1 uncultured bacterium
TTGTAGTACAGAGAATTATCTAAATATCAATAAGTTAGATGATTTTACCTTCCATCCCCTCTGTGCCCCTCTTAAGCAAATCATTCTTTGTTATCTATTGCCATTCCCAATTCCCTTTTATTCAATAAAAAACTTCTTATACCTATCCTTTAAATAGTTTACTGGATTTCATAATTGCTTCATTGCCACTTAAGTATTTAATTCTTGAATAAGACCTGATTTTCTTTAAGAAGACTATTTCCTCCATTCCTCCACCTTTATATCGTTAACCCTACCTCTTTCTCTCTTTCGTGGTAAACTCATTTTAAAGGAAATGCTTCTTGAGTTGTAAAAACCGGGGAGTTCACAGCGCAGCAGAGTTTTTAAAATATATATTTTCTCTCTGTGTCCTCTGTGGTTTCATGTGTTCCCCTTTGGCTACATTTCATATTGTTAAGTAACAAATATACCTCTTCCTGTCAAGATTCATGTACCAAAACCAAAAAATCCTTGACAGACAAAAAGTTACTGTGTTACTTAATGTAAGAACTGGCCTTCATTTTGGCTGTATTAACGTCAACTTAAAAATATTAATAGGAGGCTTTAAGTGACAGAAAAGAAGATACGGGCAATGGTAGCAAAACCGGGTTTAGACGGACATGATAGAGGTGCCAAGGTAATATCCCGCGCCCTACGGGATGCTGGTATGGAAGTAATTTATACTGGCTTGAGACAAACTCCGGAACAGATTGTTAATGCTGCAATACAGGAAGATATTGATGTCCTGCTGCTTAGTATACTTTCAGGTGCACATGACCATCTGTTTTCTGCAATCATGCAGGGATTGAAAGAGAAAAAGATGGACAAGGTTCTTGTAATAGGAGGTGGAGTAATTCCACAAGAAGATATCCCAAATCTAAAAAAAGCCGGAGTTTCAGAAATCTTTGGTCCAGGCACATCCACTGAAACAATCATCACCTACGTTAAGGAACACCTCCCTTCCTAAACAGCTATTCATACTCGGTCACTATTTATGGAACTGGTAAAAGAGGCATTGAACGGTTCTGAACGTGCCATTGCTCAGCTCATAACTATGGTAGAGAATCAGCTTCCTGGTTGGATGGAGGCTATGAAACAGGTCTATCCACACACAGGAAATGCTTACCTCATTGGATTCACGGGCCCAACGGGTTCGGGCAAAAGTACTTTAGTGGATAGAGTTGCGCTTGCTCTGCACAACCAGAACTATAGTATAGGTATTATAGCCATTGACCCTTCCAGCCCTTTTACTGGAGGGGCTCTTTTGGGTGATCGTGTCCGAATGCGTGAAGTAACTGATAAAAAAGGTGTTTTTATTAGAAGTCTTGGAACGAGAGGAGGTCTGGGCGGGATATCTCAGGCAACCTCTGATGTAATTAAAATTCTTGATGCTTCTGGTAAAGACTGCATACTCATCGAAACCATAGGCATAGGACAGGATGAGGTTGAAGTTGTGCGAATAGTAGATACTTCCATTGTAGTTTCTGTTCCAGGCCTGGGCGATGATATTCAGACGATCAAAGCGGGCATTATGGAAATTGGAGACATATTTGTGGTTAACAAGTCCGATCGTGAAGGAGCGGATCATGTTGCAACCATGATCAGTGCTATGTTGGATTTGAATCCTTTGACCAATATTTGGAGACAACCCATAGTAAAAACGATTGCTACTGAAAATCAGGGAATCGACGAACTGATTGAGCAGATAATGCTCCATCGCAAACATCTTACCGAAAACGACTTATTAACTGTTAAACGGAAAGAAAGGATAGGCAGGGAAATCACTAAATTACTTGAGCAAAAGATATCCCAGTATGTGCATGATAGAATTAAAGGTATGCATCCTTTTGAAGATCTTATTGAACAGATTAGCAACCGAGAGAACGATCCTTATTCAAGTGTTGACTTTTTATTAAATCTATTAGAAGAGAAACAGCAAACATAAAACCACAGAGGACAAGGAAAGGAGAGAAAGATGAAAGTAACAAAATTAGATCACATAGGAATTGCAGTAAAGAATATGGATGAAGCCCTTGCATTTTATCGTGACACTTTAGGTCTCTCATCAGTGGGTGCAGAGGTAATTGAGGAACAGAAAGTCAAAGTTGCATTTCTGCCCCTGGGTGATACGGAACTTGAATTACTGGAATCCACTTCTCCGGATGGCCCTGTTGCAAAGTTTATTGAGAAGAGGGGTGAAGGCATTCAACATATAGCACTTAGAGTTGAAAATATTGAGGAGGCATTGAAAGAACTGAAAGAGAAAGATTTCCGTTTGATTGATCAACAACCACGTTATGGTGCAGGCAATGCCAAGATTGCCTTTCTTCATCCTAAGGCAACGGGGGGAATACTCTTAGAGATATCAGAAAGAGAGTGAAAGAGAAGATGATGCATGATACAAGGATGCCAGGATACAGAAGGCTTCTCTATGAATACGAATAGGAATAAGAAACAATTTATGAGAGGGTTTTTAAGATGAAGCGAATGAGTGCCTTTGCAATATTTATATTTTCCCTTTTGATAACGTTTACGAATGCAGATGCTGGGAAGTCTTTAGAGCAGAAAATAGCAAGTAAGGCAGCAAGTAGAATTGAGGGTGCTTTTGGTGCCAGGATTGGCGAGAAATTTGATGTGGAAACGGCAATAGGGAATTCCCAAATGACGGATGGAACTCCTTTATACAAATTTTCCCCTATCAATCCATATGATAAGTTTGACACCTATTATATTCTCATAACCCCTGTAACAAAGATAATCTATTCAATTTGGGCACAAGGTGAAATGAAAAATGATGATGTTTGCAAACATGAACAGAAAGTTTTGATGGAGTTATTGATTGAAAAATATGGTTCTACAAAAGGAACAAGCCCTTCTAATGTATTGTATGATGTCGCAAGAATAACACAAGGTGATCGGGACATTTATACGGATTGTACAGAGTCTGAGAAAATTATATTGAAGGTTGTATATATTGATCATAAATTAGAAAAACAAGCTGAGGAAGAGAGCATTGTATTGGAAGCTGCTGAAGAGAAAACGGATGACATGAAATTAATCAATAAAATTGTTGTTGTCAAAACTTTTGAAGACCCAAGTCCTCTAACTCTTTTTGCACCACAGGGGACTACGGTGATTTGGGTAAACCACTCCAGATATGCTGTAGAGATAATTTTTGTTGGGAAACAAGTTGTGCTTGCCTGTAGTTCTCCAGCGAACTTTTTTATTGGTAAGGATGGGTCTTATGAATCTAACAAAATTTCTTCAGGTGGAACTGCGAGTCTATGTTTTGTTGAGAGAGGAAGATATGCATATAAAACCAAACCTTCAAAAGCTTTTTTCCTGGAGAAGAAAGGTAAGGAACACTACGGAACCGTTTGGATAAAATGACGTTATTCATACTACAAAGCATGTGCTTAAACTGACAATTGACGTTTTGCAACTGGGTTAAATCATTCAAACCAGTATCTTTTGGATTTTTACCTTTCACATTCTTTGGCTTTTTCCCACAATAAATCCATTTCTTTAAGAGTTGCTTGTTTGATATCACTGTCAGCATCACGTAATGATTTTTCAATGTAGTGGAATCGGTTTGTAAACTTTTTATTGGTTTTCCTGAGTGCTTTTTCTGAATCCATTTTCATGAACCTTCCGAGATTTACTAAGGAGAATAAAACGTCTCCAAGCTCGTTTTCTATAGCTATGCTTTCTTTGTCTTCAATGCTCTTTTTTAGCTCTTCAAGCTCTTCTTCAATTTTGCTGATGACTTGGTTGGGAGTCTGCCAATCAAATCCTACTCGGGATGCTTTCTGGGTGAGGAGTTGAGCTTGAAAAAGTGCGGGCAAGAAATCGGGGACACCTTCTAAGATGGATTCACCAATAGCTGGTTTACCTTCCTCTTCTTTAATTTTACGCCAGTTCATTTTTACCTCGTCAGTATCTTTAACCCTTTTATCCCCGAAAACGTGCGGATGACGTCTGATCATTTTGTCCATTACCATCCCAATCACTTCATAGATATTGAAATCATCTCTCTCGCGAAATATATCCACCAAAAAAACGATCAGGAAAAAAAGATCGCCAGACTCCTCTTTGATCTTTGAAGAATCATTAAGGTCAATGGCATCAAGCACTTCGTAGACTTCGCCGACAAGATAAGATTTCAGATCAGATACTTTCTGTTCTCTATCCCAGGGACAACCATCAGGTCCTCTTAATTTTCTAACCAGTTCTACAAGTTCTTCCAGATTATTTTTGCCTTTCATCGATTCGCCCTCCGCTAACAACATGTAATTTAAAGAATTTAAATTATATTTTTCAATATGAAAATGCTTGCATTTAAGATTTTTGTATGATAGATAATTTAATCATTAATGGATATTAGAGCAGGAGATCGTACCCCCGTTGTTTTGAGCAGCGGGGTTATTCAATTTTAAACCTTTTGTGCCGATAAGAAACGGGATGAATATTGTACATAATGTTATTTCTTTTAATACCAGTGGCGAGACAGATATCATCGATATTACTTCTGAAGTGGAAGACATGGTACAATCTTCAGGGATTGAGAATGGTAATCTTCTGCTTTTTATCTCGGGTTCCACAGCGTCTCTTACTACTATCGAGTACGAATCTGGTGTGATAAACGATTTAAAAAGGGCCATTGAAAGGATAGCTCCTCAAGGTATACAATATGAGCATGACAGTAGATGGGGAGACGGCAATGGTTACTCCCATGTAAGAGCTGCTCTCCTGGGAGCTTCTTTGCATATTCCTGTAAGAGAGAGCAGGCTGCTGCTGGGGACCTGGCAGCAAATTGTTTTAATTGATTTTGATAATCGCCCAAGAAAGAGGGACGTTCAAGTTCAGATTTTGGGAGTTTGATGCAAAACCATAATCTTCCTTTTACTTAAGGGGTTTTATTGGCCAAGGAAAATATAGAAGCAACCTCAAAATTGACTTTCGAAGACAACCGTCTCGTAAAAACCCTGCTTGGAGAATACGATGAAAACTTGAAGTTCATTGAAAAAGCTCTAAAAGTCAAGATTAATGTAAGAGGTAATGCCATTAGTGTTCATGGAGAGACAGATAATATTCAACTAACCAAGAGATTAATGCAAGAGCTTTACTTCCTTATTGAATCCAATCACTCTATTTATCATAATGAGATTAATTATGCTATCAAGATTTTAAGAGATGATGAAACTGCTAATTTAAAAAATATCTTTCTGGATACGATTCATGTTTCTCCTAAGCAACGACTGATTTCACCAAAAACCATTGTTCAAAAACAGTATATTGATGCCATTAGAGAATACGATATAGTAATTAGCATTGGACCGGCAGGAACTGGTAAAACGTATTTAGCCATGGCCATGGCTATTGCTGCACTGACTAAAAAAGAGTTTGATCGCATTATTTTAACTCGCCCGGCTGTAGAAGCTGGTGAGAAACTGGGGTTCTTGCCTGGTGACCTTTATGAGAAGATCAATCCCTATCTCAGGCCTTTATATGATGCTCTGCACGATATGATGGATTTAGGAAAGGCTTCCAAATTGCTCCAGAAAGGTATCATTGAGGTTGCACCACTTGCTTTCATGAGAGGTCGTACGTTAAATGACTCTTTCGTGATCTTGGACGAGGCCCAGAACACAACTCCCGAACAAATGAAGATGTTCCTCACGCGGTTGGGATTCAGTTCCAAAGCAGTCATTACTGGAGATATTACTCAAACAGATCTGCCTGCTGGCAAACCATCAGGATTAGTGGGAGTCCAGAAAATACTAGCGGATATCGAAGGGATAAATTTTATTTACTTCTCAGAAAAGGATGTTGTCAGACACCCTTTGGTACAGGAAATCATCCTGGCTTATGATAGGGCTGATTCTAAATTGAATAGCCAATGATGATTTAGTGAAATGCGTATTAACGATCACATATAATAGTTTGCGGGGCAATGAGCTGTCATTGCGAATGAAGTGAAGCAATCTCATTTTTAAATCGTACGGAAGATTGCTTCGTCGCTAAAGCTCCTCGCAATGACATGTAAACGATTTTTTACTCTAAGTAGTGAGTTAACATTTAATATAACTTTATAATAAGCCATGTTCCGTTTCGACAAGAAAAAGAAAATAGTAGGTTCCCTGGATCCCTTTTTTAAGAGGCTGGATATTCTCAAGCTTCCTGCCATCTATAGAGGTCTCCTTATTTTCATTACTTGCCTAATTATTGCCATACTGATTTCTCCTAGAATACCAACAGTAATTCCAATCTATCAGGTTGGAGAGGTTTCTGACCAGAATATAAAAGCCCCTCAGGATTTTCTCTTTGAGGATAGTGTTTCTACGAATAAAAAGCGATTAAAAAATGAGGAAGAAAGCCCTCCCGTTTACGATTTTGATGCCAATGCCCCTGTTGAGGCAAAGAACAGATTATTATCCACATTTAGTCAATTGAGAGAAATATCAGAGGATTCGGCCGAAAAACTTTCTACTGCAGAGAAAATAAAGAAATTTCAGGAATTACTGGGAATAAGTATTTCCGAAAAACATTTTAGGACACTTATAAAACACCGTTTTAGTGATAATGTTGCAAGTGACATTCTCGCATTGATTATCCCTTTCTTAAGCAAGGAAGTAGTAAATGATAAAGCAGCATTGGAAAGTGAAGGAACAAAAGGGATTATCATAAGAAATGTGCAAACTCAAAAAGAGTTATTCATAACAGACTTCTCTTCCACCCTCAGTTTAAGTGAGGTGGAAAAGGCACTAGCTGAAAAATCCAGAGGAGAGCTTAAAAATACTTCCCGTTCATTGAGACTGGCGTCTTTAGATATTGCCCATAGATTGTTAAAACCTACACTTACTTTTAATAAAAACGAAACCGAAGCAAAAAAGCTAAAAGCCAGAGAAGAGACCAACCCGGTTTATTTTAAATTGATGAAGGGTGAGATAATCATCAGGGAAGGAGACAGAATTACCGAAGAAACGATAATCAAGCTCCAGGCCTTAAATCAGCTTAAAAAGGAAAGTAGTCCTCTTTTTTCCACAATAGGTATCTTTTTGCTGATTCTGGTAATTGCTTCACTTTTCTACGCTTTTTTCCCAGGAAGTATCAGAAGGTTCAATCTCAGAAATAAAGATTATTTTCTGTTAAGTATCATGTTGATTGTTATGGTACTAATAATTAATTCTTCAATTTTCCTGTCAGGTGCGATTGCTAAGGCTTTCCCTTTCCTTCCATATAATGCCTGTTTATATGCTGCTCCGTTTGCTCTGGGGGCAATATTGATTGCCGTTGTTCTCAATGTTGAGTTGGCTGCCATGTTTTCTGTTGTTCTTTCTATCATCACTGGCATCTTACTGGAAAATCAATTGGAATTTTTTATTTATCCCTTCATTGCCAGCATCGTTGCTTCCCAGCAAGTAGTATTGTGCAAAGAAAGAAAGACTCTCATTCGAGCGGGCCTTATTACTGGTGTGGTAAATGTCTTGCTTATATTCTGCTTTGCGCTTATCAAAAAAAGCCTGTTTAATTTCGATGCGCTTATTTATTTGAGCTTTGGTTTTTTTGGAGGAATACTAACGGGCATTTTTGCTACTGGAATTGTTCCTGTAATTGAAATTGCTTTCGGCTATACTACCAATATTAAACTTCTGGAGATGGCTGATCTCAACCAGCCACTCCTGAAAGAATTGACTATCAAAGCACCAGGTACTTACCAGCATAGTATCATGGTGGGAAACCTGGTTGATTCTGCATCTGAAGCTATAGGAGCCAATTCTCTCCTTGCCAGAGTGAGCGCATATTTTCACGATATAGGCAAAATCAAGAAAGCCACATATTTTATCGAGAATCAAATGAAAGGGGTCAATAAACACGAGAAGCTTTCTCCCAGTATGAGCAGTCTTATCCTTCTTGCACATGTCAAGGACGGTGTGGAAATTGCCAGGGAAAATAAATTAGGGCCCGCTATAAGAGATATTATTAAGCAACATCATGGGACTAGCTTAATCAGTTTTTTCTATCAAAAGGCTAAAAGCCGGCAAAATCCCATTTCTCAACCCATTAGCGAAAAAGAATTTCGCTATCCAGGTCCCAAGCCTCAAACGAAAGAAGCAGCGTTGGTTATGCTTGCTGATGCAGTGGAAGCATCATCTAAGACATTGACTGAACCCACCCCAGCCCGCATCCAGGGAATGGTCCAAAAAATTATTAATAGTATTTTTACCGATGGGCAACTGGACGAGTGCGAATTAACTTTGAAGAACTTGCACTCCATAGCTAATAGTTTCAATCGCGTCTTGACTGGCGGTGTTTTCCATCAGCGCATAGAATATCCGTCTCCGGAATTGGAGGAAAACGGAGGGAAGAAGAGACTAAATGGTAAGGATAAAAAACCAGCAGAAGAAGATAAGGATAAGCCAAAAACGGATAGAGGAGGTAGTGAAAGAGATCTTAAAAGACTTGGGATATCAAAAGTGGGAAATAAGCATTCTTCTAATGGATGATAATCAAATTAGAGTACTTAACAGGAAATATCTCCATCGCAACAGACCAACTGATGTTATCTCATTCTCCCAGATTGAAGGAGAGTTTAATCATATCAATGCCAAACTTTTGGGTGATGTTGTCATCTCTGTAGAAACTGCAAGACGGCAATCCAGGGAAGTAAATTCTACGTTACAGGATGAAATCACTTTTCTGCTTATACACGGTATCCTTCATCTGCTTGGTTATGATCATGAGGGTTCAGCTAAAAAGAGCCGTGAAATGGAAGTTAAAGCAAAAGAGCTTTTGAGTAAAATAAAAAGCCAGGTCAAATCTTAAAACTGCTTTTCCCCTCATCTCAAGACATTTTGCATGTTCCTCAATCAGGAATAAAATCCCCCCCCATTACTTTGTGAGAATAGCAACACTATGGAAAATAACAGGCCTGCATATACACCGGGTGGTTATCGGGAAGTCTTGACTTTGTCTTATCCGCTCATCATGAGCACAGCTTCGATGACCATCATGCATTTTGTTGATAGGGTTTTCCTTTCCCGGTATGCTAAAGAAGCGATTGCCGCCGCTGTTCCAGCAGGTATTACTTCTTTCACCATCATCTGTCTCTTTATGGGTATCAGTGGGTATACAAATGCTATTGTTGCTCAATACTATGGTGCAAGAGAGTATGAAAAGTGTGCCCTTGCTACCTGGCAAGGCATCATTTTCAGCATTTTTTCATACCTTGCTATTATTCTCTTTATTCCTCTGGGGCCTGTTATCTTCAACTGGGCAGGACATAGCATGGAAGTTCGTACAATGGAAGTAAGTTACTATACTATTTTGATGTGGGGAGGTCTTTTTGTTCCTTTGCAAAGCGCAGTGTCGTCCTTTTTTACCGGACGGGGAGATACCAAAACTACCATGATTGCCACAATTATAGGAAATGGATTCAATATTGTCTTAGATTATGGCTTAATATTTGGTCGCCTGGGACTGCCAGAAATGGGAATCAGAGGGGCAGCGATTGCTACGGTCATCTCCTCAGTTGTGCCGGTTGCCATATTGCTTTTTCTTTTCTTATACAGGTACAACCATCTGTACAAAAGCAGAACGAATATCCGTTTTGACAAAGAGCTTTTTATGAAGCTCATTAAGTTTGGCAGTCCTTCTGGTATTCAATTCACTCTTGATATTGGAGCCTTCACGCTCTTTATCCTGCTGGTTGGAAGGATCGGTGATGTGGAGCTGGCAGTGAGTAATATCGCTTTAAGCATCAATATGCTGGCTTTCCTCCCTATGATCGGTATCTCAATTGCTACTACAACGCTGGTTGGTCAATACATAGGTAGAGGAGATATCAGTGCAGCAGAAAAAAGCACTTATTCATCTTTAAAGATTGCTTTTTTATATATGGCAAGTATGGGTTTGTTATTTGTTCTCTTTCCTGAGCAACTCCTTTCCATATTCAGAAGCGGGAAAGAGGAGATAGAAAATTTTGCCGTTATTATTGCTTACGGTCGTAAAATTTTAATCCTGATTGCCATTTATAGCATCTTTGATGCGATGAATATCATCTTCTCCGGTGCTTTGAAAGGAGCGGGTGATACCAGGTTCACAATGTGGGCAGCTATAGTTGTGGCCTGGATATTTTTTGTTCCACCGGTCTATATGATTATAGAGATCTTCAAAGAAGGGGTATTACTGGCATGGGTTTGGGCCACCTTTTACATCATTTTGATTGGTACTGTTTTCTGCTGGCGTTTTCGTAATGGGAAGTGGAAAGAAATTGATTTGCTGGGGCGGAAAGAGAGAGCACCCAGCATCCCTCCTGTAATCGATGAACATCTTCCCCATGAGCAAACTCTCCCATAATAAATTTTACGACATACAAATAAATTAAACCACAATGTATTACCTGAATTTTGCACGGGAATTGTTCGAAACGGTGCAAAATTCAGGTAATAACTATTACATATAACTATTTTAATAAATTAGTATTATTAATACACTGAATATTTTTTAAAAAAAGTTGACTAAATGTTATCTTCGTAAATTTTGGTGAGGTTTAATGCTATGCTTATCTTTCTAATGGGGTTTGCTCTTGACATATAGATATGGTATGATAAATAAAAGCATTACTTAAAAAGTAGTTTTATTCAAAAAACCATTAAAAGGTGCTTTGTATGCTTTCCGAAAAGAGCGTGCAAATAAGAAATCATTAGAACCTCATTCAGGGAGATTATTCTTTGAATGAGGTTTCTTATTGTTTGTATTGGAACCCCATGCTATGCAGGGGATACGGAAGGAAATTATTGTCACTTTCGTGCCTATTCTATTTCAAGGCCTTTGCTCTAAAACAAACCCCCAGCTTTGCGTCAACCATTCGACAGTATTTATGAAGTAGAAAGGAAGTATAAGATGGAAGATGAGGATAAGACAAAAGAGAAACTAATACGTGAATTAACAGACCTTCACCGAAGGTTAATTGAATTGGAGTCATCCGACACCAAGCAAAGGGAGATGCTGAGAGATCTGAAGAAGAGCGAAGAGAAATACCGTTTGCTTGTTGATTCTTCCAGTGATTTTATATGGGAAGTTGACGCGAATGGTATTTACACCTACGCGAATCCGAAAGTCAAAGATTTGTTGGGATACGAGCCTGAAGAAATCATTGGCAAGACGCCATTTGATTTTATGCCTGCCCATGAGGCAGAAAGAGTGGCCAGATTGTTCAAGGACATATTTGAGTCTCAGAAACCTTTTCAGGAATTGGAGAACACGAATCTCCATAAGGATGGCCATCACGTGGTGCTCGATACGAGCGGCGTGCCGATATTTGATACGAACGGGAATTTATCCGGTTATCGAGGCATTGATCGTGACATCAGCGAGCGCAAGAAGATTGAAGAAGCTATGAAACATACAAAAGATTTTTCGGACAACATAATAGAAGGCTCGTTAGACTGTATCGTTATAAGTGATCGAAAAGGGTATCTAACCAGAGTTAACAAATATTTTCTGGAACTTCTTGGCTATAAAAAGGAAGAGGTACTGGGTAAGCATATAGCTGAGTTTGCACCACCAGAGGAAGGAACCTATGAGTTAATTACAGGCGAATTGATAAATATAGATAAGGACTTTTTTGAAAATCAGCTATCTATGATGTGTTTGTTAGTTGAAAAGGGCAAGGTATCTAATTGGGATGCTTACTATTGTCGCAAGGATAGGAAATTGATCCCCATCGAGCAGAATATCGTCTACTTGTATGACAAGCGAGGTGAAAAAACTGGGTCAGTGGGCATTAGCAGAGATGTTACTGAGAGAAGGAAGGCTGCAAAAGAAATCGTAGAAGCAAGAGATTTCCTGGAAAATGTTTTTAATACTTCGGTGGATGGGATTATCACTACAGACTGGAAAGGAAGCTTAACTATGGCTAATCGATCGGCAGAAGAGATATTGGGTTATGAAACGGGTGAGCTTGTCGGAAAACACCCAACAGAATTGAACCCAAAAGGGAAAGATTGTAGCGAGGAAGCAAAAGATTTTATGACAGAGATTATGGAAGAAGGATTTGTAAAAAAAGTTGAGCAGGTCTGGGTAAGAAAAGACCGGACTTTAGTTAATGTTGAGTTGAATGCAGCGCTTTTAAAAGATAGCCACGGTGAGATCACGGGTTCAGTGGCAAGCGTCAGAGACATTACCGACCGCAAAAAAACAGAGAAAAGATTGAACAACTATCAGAATCAACTCAGGTCTCTGGCTTCACAGTTAACCCTGACTGAGGAACGGGCACGGAGGCATATTGCAACAGATCTGCATGACCGTATAGGCCAGGCGTTGGCTATGACTAAAATTAAGCTGGGATCTTTGCGCGAATCGGCATCTTCCATTGGTCTTGGCGATGATGTTGACAAGATTCGTGACCTTATCGAGCAGACCATTCAGGACACACGGTCTCTGATATTTGATATCTGCCCCCCCTTACTCTATGAGCTGGGTTTTGAAAAGGCAGTGGAATGGCTTCTCGAAAACATCCAGGAGCAACACGGTATTGATACTCTCTTCAAGGATGATGGAATTCCCAAACCGCTGGATGATGATATGCGTGTCCTCCTTTATCAAACTGTCCGCGAACTACTGATGAACATAGTCAAGCACGCACAAGCCAAAAAGGTTAGGGTTTCATTTAAAGGCAATAGAGGGTACGTAAAGATAAGTGTCGAAGACGACGGGATTGGTTTTGACCCGAGTAAGATTAGCTCCCGAGTGGGAAAACCAGAGGGATTCGGCCTCTTTAGAATCGTAGAACGATTGCACTATCTTGGAGGGGAGATACAATTCGAATCTAAACCCCATCATGGGACAAAAATTTCCATGGTGGTGCCAACCGAGCAAAGCGGACAAACGAGAAAGGAGGAACTAAAATGAGTACAAGGATTATTCTAGCTGATGACCACGGGATTATGCGAGAGGGCCTCCGCGCTTTGCTCGAAAAGCAACCTGGTATAGAAGTGATTGCCGAGGCTGAGAACGGAAGAACCACAGTTGAGTTATCTCGTGAGCTGAAGCCTGATGTGGTTATAATAGATATTTCCATGCCTGATTTGAACGGTATCGAGGCTACTAGACAGATTGTTGCTGAATCTCCTGGGGTCAAAGTAATTGCTCTATCAATGCATTCCGACAGGAAGTTTGTAAGAGAGATGCTCAGCGCTGGAGCTTCAGGGTATATGCTGAAGGACTCTGCATTCGAGGAGCTGGATAAGGCTATAAGTACCGTGAATGATAACCAGACTTACCTGAGCCCCGGGGTAGCTGACACTGTGGTCAAAGATTACCTGGGGAAGATAGTGACTGACAACTCTGCAGCTTCTATAGCCCTCACGAATAGAGAACGTGAGGTACTTCAGCTTTTTGCTGAAGGTAAGACCACAAAGCAAATTGCCTCCTTGCTTTGTGTGAGCATAAAGACAATAGAGACACACCGCAAACAAATCATGGATAAGTTGGGTCTTAATAGCATAGCAGAACTTACCAAATACGCCATCCGTGAAGGGTTGACCTCCCTTGAAAAATGAATTTTTTCTGGTTATTCAGAAATCTCCAGTTGAATACCCTGATGAAATTATTAACAATACTGGATTCCCGCTGGAGTTTATCCCGTACCTGATACGGGGCGGGAAAGACACGTTTTTTCAATCGGTTCCATCTTTGCCTGTCATCCCTGCGAAAGCAGGGATCCAGGAATTAATAGACAATTTGCATGCATTTCTAACAACTTATCGTTTTCCACTCGTCAACTTCCTCATTTTTTCTCCTCTTTTAACAAATCTATCCAAGATAACAAACTAAGACATTTCGAAGTGTAAAATCAGGGATTTCCCTATTGAACAAAATGTAATTAAACCTTATAATTAAGAAGAAAAAAGCATAATAGCAAAGGATTGTGGCAAGAATATGGTAAGCAAGGGGAAAGGAGAGTGAGTTTAAGAATTGTTCTAGCAGATGACCATAGAATCATACGCGAAGGATTAAGGGCCCTACTTGAAAGGCAGGCCGATGCGGAGGTGATTGCTGAAGCCGAAGATGGAAGAACTGCAGTTGAGTTATCACGCAAGCTTAAGCCAGATGTTGTTATAATGGACATAACCATGCCTGATTTGAACGGCATCGAGGCTACTCGTCAAATTGTTAACGAACCATCTGATATCAAAGTGATAGCTCTATCAATGCATTCTGACAAGAAGTTTGTAATGGAGATGCTCAGCGCTGGTGCGTCAGGTTACATGCTTAAGGATTCTGCATTTGAGGAATTGGACAAAGCATTACACACCGTGATTAATAACCAGACATACATGAGCCCCAAGATAGCTGATATTGTGGGTAGGGATTATATGCGTTATGTCGCAAGAAAAGACTTTGCGGTTTCCCCAGCCCTGACGAATAGGGAACGCGAAGTACTTCAGCTTATTGCTGAAGGCAAAACAACACAACAGATTGCCTCTTCACTTCATGTGAACATAAAGACTGTAGCAACGCACCGCAGACAAATCATGGGCAAGTTGGACATTAAGAGCATAGCAGAACTCACCAAATATGCCATCCGAGAAGGATTAACCTCCCTTGAATACTAATTTTAAGTATGTTCCTTTAATGAGTCTTTTGTTTCTCCAGTCGTTCAAGGTCATCCAAGATTTCTCGTAAGTTTTTATTGCCAGAGAATT
>CBDTTR010000026.1:0-14636 GCA_965363405.1 uncultured bacterium
AGGTAATGGTAAAAAGGGGAATCCCCTTCCTGGGTTGATCCCTGGATTCCTCCCTCTGCCATCATGGTATTGGCATCACCGTGTCTTAGCTTGGTAGCAATGATGATTTTCATTCCCTGTTCCTGGGCCATCAAAGCAGTCGCAGTTCCAGCCCCTCCCCCACCAATAACCAGAACATCTGTCTCATAATCAACCTTCTTCAAATCCACCTTCCTGGGATCAATCCGTCCCCTGGATTCCAAAAGGTCTACAACTTCTTCTGGAAAGACATCTCCTTTATTGTGCCCTACTCTTACCGCCCGTCTTCCCTCTTCCATATAATCGGGATGAAACTTCTTGAGCACTTGTTCCCTCTCTGCCAAAGGAAGGTCAGGAAAGCTTTCATCCCTTCTTGACATCTCAATTCTCTGCGGCCTGGTTGCCTCTACTTTTTTAATAAGTTCTCTCATCTCTGGAGTATAAGACATCTAAATTTCCTCCCACACTTAAATCATTAATTATTCAAAGACAAGTAGTATCTTTGGGCATCCACTCACCCGGAACAGAGGTTTCGGGTTCCCTTTCTCGTTCCACATACAATTTCTCGAGTTCACTCTGACTCATCTGAGTTAACTTTTTCAACATCTCATCATATTTGCCAGATTCTATCTCCTTAACCCTCTTTTCCAAATGCTTAGACCCTGGGGCAATTTTGCTACCATAAATTCTACGAGCAAGCTGTGCAAAATGATACTGGGGAAGCTCCCCCACGCACCTGCTCGCGCAAAGCCCACACTGAATACAGTCAAAGGATATCTGGGCTGCCTTTGCAATATTTCCCTGTTTTATAGCAGAGACATAATCAAGAACCTTTATATCCATAGGACAGGCTTTGGTACAGGCATTACAGGCAACACAGCGAAACACCTCCGGATACAGTTTAAATATTTCTTCAGGTTTTCCCTCCAGCTCCTCTAATTGATAGGGTGCTCTGTTTGCTGGATAAAAAGGGATTTGCGTAAGGTACATATCTGGTTCAACTACTGTTTGACAGGCTAGTCCCACCTGAAGCTTATAATCTCCTGGCATGCGATAAACAGTACTACAAGCACCGCAAATACCTCCCCGGCAACCACACCCCCGAATGAACTGGAACCCGGCATACTCCATCGCCTTAAGAATGGTTAGCGTCTCGGGCACTTCATACTTTTTCCCCATAATATAGATGGGTATGGTCTTCGCACCTTCAGGCAGTATGGCTCGATCTCCTGTTGCCATTGTTTTTTTAGATTTCTTTTCAGATTTTTCAGTAGACATACTAATCACATCCTCCAAAAATATAATTAGTTAGGTTACGCGTCTCGTGTTACGGGTCTTCAACTTTTCGTCATCTCTTTCAACTCGCAACCCGTAACTCGCAACTTTATGTTTAGATTCTTTTTCCTAAATTCCCCAACTCCCAAATTGTATTTAGATCAACTTATGTTCCCTTAGTAGTTGAAAGGGAGATATCACGTGCTTTTTAAACCATTTGTTTATGCCCGAGAGTTTAAAGGCAAGTCCCATAAGTTCACTAAAATAAAAAATAGGCAGGAGTTCATCCTTGCTCCCTTTCTGCCTGGTATCAACATTTGCCTGACAGAGAGGACAAGCTGTAACGATACAATTCGCACCTGCCTTATTAGCTGCTACTTTGAGATCTTCAACCAGTTTACATACTATGTCCGTTCGTGTTAAGGCCAGGCTTCCTCCACAGCAATCAATTTTACCTGACCAGTCTAAAGGTTCAGCCCCTATGGCTTCCATTATCTCATCCATCAAAACTGGATTTTCATGTTCCCCAAATTCTGTTACTTTAGGAGGACGCACCAGCAAACAACCATAGTAGGATACAACCTTTAAACCCTTGAGGGGATTTACCACCTTTTCTTTAATAATTCCAAGTCCCACGTCATGATAAATGATATCGAGAATATGCCTCGTTTTAAGCCTGCCTTCATAAGGCATATCCATAATACGTACAATTTCCTGGCGCAGCTTTTCATCATGGCTCAAATCATAGTTAACTTTCTTAAGCCTCAGAAAACAGGCAGGACAACTCACTGCTATATCCATTCCTTCTCTTTCTGCAATAGCAAGATTTCTTCCAGGAAGAGCCAAAGAAAGTTTCAGGTTGGTACAATGGCCGGAAGAGGCACCACAACAGTTCCAATCAGGAAGCTCTTTCAGCTCAACATCCAGCTCCCTGCATACCGCATGAACGGACATATCATACTCTTTAGCAGTTGAATCCAAGGAACAACCTGGATAGTAAGAAAATTTCAATTTTTAAATCCTTCAATTCTATGGTTTATTTCGTGCTTCGAATTTATAATTTTGTATTTAGGATATATACCGCACCCTGTACCCTGCCCCCTATAGCCTATTTCGCCTTACTTCTCTCAAAAATTCCCTTAATTTCCTTTATCCCTTTAATTTTATGAGGCATAATCTTCAGCTTTCCCTTGAGAAACATCCTCATGCCCAGAATCATATCTTTTAAAAATTCTTTTGTTTTCATCTTCAACAATACCAGGAGGGAAATCTCGTGTTGCCTTCCCCGTAACTTCACCAGTGATAAGAAGGTTTTATGCATCGAGACAATTTCTTTCTCTTTGACCTCCACTCCTTCTTGTAAAGCCATCTCCCGTAAGGTATCCATTACATTCACCAGCTCAATATCATTGGGACATCTTGTTGCACATGTCTCACAAGCGGCACAAAGCCAGATGGTAGCACAGGAAAGTACCCGTTCCTTAACTCCCAACTGAACCATTCTCATAATCTGATGGGGATAGTAGTCCATTGCATAAGCAACAGGACATCCTGCCGTGCAGGTATAGCACTGATAGCAACGATCCAGGTCTGAATGGCTCAATTCCTTTACTTTTTGAGCAAAAACCTGATCACAAATTTCAGAACCACTATCGTTTATATATTCCATTTTAAGATTCCTGGGGAACTTTCCTTCTAGCAAATGTTTTATAGCTATACGATGGTTGTTGCGATTAAAATGATTCTAGATACTGGATTAAACAATTGCGGAATGCGGAATTAAAATCCGAAATCCAAAATCAAGAGGCTCTATGTACCTTCCATCCAGAATCAAGTATCCAGTAGAATGTTTCTTAAATGATATTACATTTTATTCTGTCATTGCGAGAAACGCAGTGACGAAGCAATCTCATCAAAGAGGATCGGAACAAACTCTGCAATCTCACTCCATTCCAACCATTTGAGATTGCTTCGCTATCGCTCGCAATGACAGATTATTATAACATTACTTAAAAACGTTCTACTATTATCTGGTTCCTTGAACTCTAATCTTCCACATCTTCCAGCTCATCTTCCCTGAAAGAAGAGAGGGGTAACTCTTCATCCAAACTTCTACCCGGGATATAATTCATATCTTTTTGGACTTCAGCAGCAGCAAGTTGAAATACATCAGCCACAGGAATACTGTTTGGACAGGCCTCCGAGCACAAACCACATCCGATACAGCAGGTAGCCATATGAGCCATGCGGGTTAAATGAAAAAAGAGGGTGTTGCTGGGCATCCTCACCGCCCCTTTGGTCTGTGCCCATCCTAAGTAACGGTCAGCTTCCATTTCAAAGGTAGGTGAATCGAAGAAACACTCCTTACAGTAACATGCTGGACAAACAGTACGACAGTTATAACACCTGATGCAAGGTGAAAAAACAGACATCAGCTTCTCGATGCCCTGAAATCGTGAAGCATTTTCTTTAAAGTACTCCTCCCTCTTCTTAGCCTGCTTCGACAAAACCTCTTCAACCGCCTTTTCCCGCTTCCCCACATCAGGATCTTCTTTCAATTCAACTCCCTTTAAGCTCTCTTCACCCTTCTCCGTATCAATAGAAACACCTACTTCTTTTTCGATATTATGGCTTATAAGTTCTATGACAACATCTGCGTTTTGGGCAAGGGGATATGCACAGATTTTGCACGATTGTCTTAAGTCAGCGTCTTCCTCTCCCTTCTTGAATCGATTGAGGATAGTCTCCGTAGGCAATTCTCCTTTCTCAACTTTCCCCGAATAATCATTTAGTGAATACGTCCCCAAACAGTCCACACCGAAAACAACCATGTTTTCCAGGGAAGCCTGCCTCAGCTTAAGCAGTTCCAGGAGGGCTCGAGTCTCACAGTTCCTGAGCACCACTCCAATCTTTTTATTGCTGGGTGTAACCTTAGTCATCTCAGAGATAATCCGTGCAGCGTTGACCGGCATTATGGGGGCAAGTACCTGGAGAGATTCCAGCTTTTCAATATCTGTAACCAATGTGGGCACCACATTTACCTTGCTCGGAAGTTCAAGTGGAACCAACAAGGCATCAAGATTTCCCTTTTTAAGCAGTTCAGCAAAAAAATCCTTCAATGTCTTGCTAAGGTCACCCTCTTTAACCTCCAGAATTACTTTCCTTGCCATTTCATCTTTCTCCATCAAATCCACCAGATCTTGTTGATGGGATTGGGACCCATTTTTTTCACTTCTTCGGTTATCTCCCTGGCTGAATCAGCAAATTTTCTTCCTTCACTGGCACTAATCCACTTTAAGAAAACTCTATTCTCCTCTAACCCCAGGCTTCTAAAGATTGATTTCAATATGGCAATTCTCCTTCTGGCTTTATAATTGCCACTAACATAGTGGCACTCACCGAGGTGTCACCCTCCTACAAATACACCATCCGCTCCCTTTAGTAAGGCATTAATGATATAGACCGGATCCACGGTGCCGGTACACATTACTTTAATAGGCCTTATGTTAGCCGGGTACTGCATACGGGTGGTTCCCGCAAGATCAGCAGCAGTAGCGGTACACCAGCTGCAAAAAAAACCAAGCACTTTAGGTTCAAAATCAGACATTGCACAACTCCCTCACCACAGAGCACACAGAGTTTTTAAAACATAAATTCTCTCTGTGAGATCTCTGTGGTTAGATTTGACTTATCCTACCGACAACAAGCTATCCACCATGGAAAACATCTGGTCATCTCTGCAGCCCTTCAGTTTCGCAGCACTATTTGGGCATACCATTGCACAAGCTCCACACCCCTGACACAGGGCTTCTCGCACAACAATCTTTCTATTTTCTTCGTCTTTCACCCTTGCCTGATAAGGACAGGCAGCTATACATAATTCGCACAAAGAACATCTTCTTTCATTGACGTAAGACACAAAACGGCTTGCTTCAATTGACGACTTGGAAAGAAGGGTCCAGGCCCTCTGAGCTGCTGCCTGCGCCTGGGCAATGGTTTCTTCAATAAACATGGGAGAGTGTGCTAACCCACACAAAAAGATTCCCTCTACCAAAAAATCAACAGGACGAAACTTTACTTCCGCCTCTTTAAAAAAGCCATCCTCATCCAATTCCAGGTTTAATACTTCCGCTAATGATTTATTATCATTAGGATCAATACCGGAGCTTAAAACAAGAAGGTCAGGACTAAACCGAAGTGTTTTTTTAAGATCGGGATTATTCACGTCTATCTTAATTGCTCCATCTTCAAGCGTAACTCGGGGTTTATCTTCTAAAGAATAGCGAATAAATATTACTCCCTTTTCCCGACATTTGGTGTAGTACGCCTCTTTAAATCCATAGGTCATAACGTCTCGGTAGAGGATGGTTATCTCTGTCTGAGGATTTCTTTCCTTAAGTCTTAAGGCATTGGCTACTGCCTGGGAACAACACACCCGGCTGCAGTAAAGACGCTTATCATCTCTTGACTCCACGCACTGAATCATTAAAACAGAACCGGGCAACTCTTGTCTTTCAACAATCTTTTTCTCCAATTCCTTTTGGGTAATAATCCGATCACTCTCCTCATAATGGTATTCCTGTGGTTTTCTCTCTCTGCCACCAGTTGCAACGATGAGCGCTCCATGAGCAATTGTTTCTTTCTCTCCACTCTTACTTACAATAGTAGCAGTAAAATCACCCATCTGTCCACTTATGTCTATAACCGTGCTTTCTAAATGTATATGGATTAAACCATTCTTCTTAATCTCTTCTAATAACTGCTTGAGCAAAACCTGGGGCTCATCTCCCTCAAGATTGTATCTCTTTTCTTTAAGGTTTCCTCCCAATTCATTCGACTGTTCAATAAGGCAGACCTCAACACCCAACCGGCTCAAGGAAAGGGAGGAGACCAATCCTGCCAGTCCACCTCCAATGATTAGTACCTTTTGATGTTTAATAGGAACTCTCGTGGATGACAGCGGTTCTTGCCTTCTAAGCTTCTCAACTGTCGCTCTCACCAACCCCAAAGCTTTTTTCTGTGCTTCCTCTTTCTCTTCCTTATGAACCCAGGCAACCTGCTCTCTTAAATTTACAATCTCCATCAGTGAAGGGTTGAGACCCGCTTCCCTCACAACCTGCTGATATTTGCGCTCATAGCCGTAAGGAACACAACTGGCGAAGATCACCCGATTGGTTTTGAGTTCTCTCAACTGCTCCTTTATCTCTGACAGGGTGTCAGCTTGACAGAGATAGGGGACTTCTTCCACCACCCTTACCTCTGGAAGTAATTTTAAGGATTGAGCCAGGGATTTAATATCAATAATACTAGAAATCTCTCCTCCACACTTACAAATAAAGATTGCTATGTTCGGTTCCTCATCTACCAGATTTACTATTTCATCACGTGTAACGTCAACCTGAGCCTCATCTTTCTTATCCGAAGTAGATGCCAGAAGAGCCGTAACCCCTGACGCTGCTGCAGTCGCCTGGCAAATGGTGTCGGGTATATCCTTGGGTCCTGAGAAAGGACCACATACATAAATTCCTTTTCTACTTGTTTCAACTGGTGAGAAACGGTGGGTTTGGCAGAACCCCCATTCATTTTCTCTCAAATCAAGTAGCCGAAGTATGTGTTCATGACCTTTAGGTGGCCTCTGGCCGATAGACAAAACAGTCATATCGTATTCTTCCCGCTGTAAATTTCCCTCCCTATCCAAAAAGGTGAGTGAAAGATTGTCCGTTTCAGGATTCTGCTTAATGGTGGGAACTCTACAACAGATAAAGTTGATCCCAAGATCATCCCTTGCTTTTAAAAAGTAACGGTGGTACCCCTTGCCAAATGCTCTCAAATCCATATAGAAGATAGTAATTTCAAGATCAGGATCCATCTCTTTGAGAATCATTGCCTCCTTCATGGCATACATACAACAGGCAGAACTGCAGTAGCTGCTCTCATGCGTCCGAGATCCGATACACTGCAGGAAGGCAACCCTCTTTACAGGTTTTCTATCAGAGGGACGTACAAGTTTACCTTCATAGGGGCCAATATCACTAAAAATCCTTTCCAGCTCTATACTGGTAACCACATTGGGATAGCGACCATAACCGTACTCACTCCACTCACTGGGATCAAATTCATCAAAGCCGGCAGCCAGGATGATTGCCCCCACCTTAAGTTGTTTTGTTTCATCCTGCCTGGAAAGATCAATTGCCTGAGTTGGGCATTTCTCCACACAATTTTCACAACGGTTACAGTGCTCTTGATCAATGGTATAAATATTAGGAATCGCCTGAGGATACTTTATATAGGCTGCTTTCCGAAAGCCCAGAAGATTAAATTCATCTCGCACCTCAACGGGACATACATCACTGCAAATACCACAACCGATACACCGATCCTCTTTGATAAAGCGAGACCTGATCTTCACATCCACACTAAAGTTGCAAGCCTCCCCCTCAACCTTTTCTACGTCCGCCTGAGAAATCAGGGTAATGTAAGGATGGTAGAGGTCTTTTCTTAAACAGTATTGAGACGAGCTATCCCGGCCATAAGTAGGAAGCATCTGGCACATACAGCAGCGGTTAGTGGGAAACTGACGTTCCAGTTGAGAAATCTCACCACCGATATTAGGACTTCGATCAAGAAGGTAGACCTGAATGCCAACCTCAGCAAGTTCAAGTGCAGCCTTCATTCCTCCAACTCCCGCGCCAATTACCAGTGTTGATTTAGTGTCCATTTACCTTTAATTACCTCTGTTTAAGAAGCTACGGAATAGTCCTTAGTGAGCTGATCAATCATATTCATAAGTTGCTGCCGATCGAAGTTCTTAAGCTGGATTGCACCTGAAGGACAGGTTGCTGCACAGGCACCACAGGCCT
This sequence comes from uncultured bacterium, assembly GCA_965363405.1. Taxonomy (GTDB): domain Bacteria; phylum Desulfobacterota; class WTBG01; order WTBG01; family WTBG01; genus WTBG01. The sequence continues at coordinate 8,154 of CBDTTR010000026.1, forward strand.
CGCATACCGCCTCATTGACCACAGCTACTCTCTTTTTAGGATCTACTTCCACTGCCTGGTAGGCACAGATTGATTCGCAATATCCACATCCACTACACACCTCCTGATCGACACAAGCGATCTGAGGTTCATGCAACAGTTCCTTTCTGGAAAAAAGCGATAGAATCTTGCTTGCCGCACCACTTGCCTGGGAAATCGTATCAGGGATATCCTTGGGGGCCTGAACAGTACCGCAAAGATATATCCCGGCAGTTAAGGTCTCAACCGGTCCCAGTTTGGGATGCGCCTCGGTAACAAAACAGTTATTATCAGTGATAACATTGAGTTTTTTTCCCAGCTCCCGGTTTCCAGCATTTCCAACAACCGCCATTGATAAAACCACCATATCAGCACTGATCTCAATTCTCCTATTAATCAAGGTATCAACTCCCCACACCGTAATCTTATCACCATCGCGGAAAATCCTGGAGACACGACCTCTTAAGTACAACAAACCTTCTTCTTCCACCCCTTCTTTAATGAACTCCTCATAACCCTTACCAGTCGCCCGTATATCAATATAAAAAATATACGCCTGACCATCAGGAACTGCCTTTTTATAAAGAATGGCCTGTTTTGCCGTATACATACAGCAGATTCTGGAACAATAGGGCTTATGATGTTCCGGGTCGCGAGAACCCACGCACTGAATAAAAACTACCTCTTTGGGAACCCCACCATCAGAGGGTCTTTTTACCTTACCTTTGGTAGGCCCATTGGGAGAAAGTAAACGCTCAAATTGTAGTCCATCTAACACATCTGGATCTTCTTCATACTCCTCAATCACCTTTTTAGGATAGAGATCATAGCCTGTTGCCACCACAATCGCCCCTATCTCAATTTCATCTATAACATCTTTCCTGGAGTAATCAATTGCATCATGTGGACAAACGTCCTCACATATCTGACACTCCCCTCCCTGAAAATTGAGGCAGGTATTTCTGTCAATAACAAACTGACCAGGAACAGCATCAGGATTAGACTTGTAAATTGCTTTCCTGGTAATTAGTGAACAATCAAACTCAGAAGGTGTTTCCTGTGGGCATTTTTCCTGACAGAGTCCACAGGAATCACAAAGTCCAGGATCAACGGAAGTTGCTTTCCTTCGCACCTTAACCTTGAAACTCCCTACATATCCTTCTACTTCTTCCACCTCACTGTAGGTCAAGACTTCAATTAAAGGATGCTTAATAACTTCCCTCATTATAGGGCTAATATTACATGAGGCACTATCCAGGGTGAGCACCAACCCTGACAGTTGAGCGACATGCCCTCCCAGCGAGGGTTCTTTCTCCACCAGGTAAACCTGATAACCAGAGTTGGCAACATCTAAAGCAGCTTGCATACCGGCAATTCCCCCTCCAACTATTAACACCTTTTTTGTCAAAGGAATTACCATAGGAGTAAGGGGTTCATTTTTTCTAAGCCGCTCAATAGTTGCCTGAATAATACGCACTGCCTTTTTAGTCGCCTCCTCTGGATTGTCTGCGTGAGGCCAGCTGCACCACTCTCTGATATTGGCGATCTCGCAATGATAGGGATTGATACCCTCAGAGGCAGCAACACCTCGAAAGGTATTTTCATGAAGTGAAGGAGAACAGTTGCAATTTACCACTGCATCAAGCTTTTTCTCCTGAATTGCCTTTCTAATCTGATCCTGGCCGGGGTCAGAACACATATAAATGTAGTTCTCCACATGAACTACCCCCGGATATTTCTTAATCTCCTCGACTACCTTCTCAACATTCACCGAGCCGGCAATATTTAAACCGCAATGACAAACAAAAACCCCAATTCTCTTACTTTTCATAAAACTATGCAACCACGAAGTTCACGAAGAATCACTAATTAAAACAATAAAATTCCTTATATTCTAAATCCTGTTCCCTGAACCCTGTCCCCTTACTTATCAACACGTCACATATTCACAATATTGCCTACCGGCAGTGAGTATTCCACTTCATCTTGCGAAAATAGCGATAGCACCTTACCTGCACTACCACAGGACTGGGCAACACATTCTGGAATATCTTTCGGCGACTGACAGCACCCAGCTAAAAAGATGCCTGGTACCTCACTCTCAAACGGTTTCAACCGGGGGTGGGCAACTTTCATAAAACCGAATTCATCTGTCTCAATCCCCAGAATCTTAGCCAGCTCTTTCGCATCCGGACGGGGAATCATCGCCATGGCTAATACCACCATATCAGCAGCAATCTCAACCTGCTTGCCTGTCAGGGTATCACTTCCCCACACCATGATCTTTTCCCCATCTCTGAATACTTTAGATACCCTGCCTCTGATATAGATGATTCCATCTTCTTCAGTGCCCCGCTGATAGAATTCTTCATACATTTTCCCATCCGTCCTTACATCTATATAAAAGATATACATTGTCCCATCGTGAACTGCATGTCTATAAAGCATCCCCATCTTACAGCTATACATACAGCATACCCGTGAACAGTAAGGAAGGTGATGTTCAGGGTCCCGCGACCCCACACACTCAATGAAAACTACATCTTTAGGGGTTTTCCCATCTGATGGTCTTATCACTACTCCATCCGTAGGGCCAGACGGGCATAGAAAACGCTCAAACTGGAGGGGATCTAATATATCTGGATCATTCTCATACTCCTCAATCAGATCCTTTGACAAAAGCTCATAACCGCTGGCAACGACAATTGCTCCAACATGTATGGTTTCATATCTGTCAACCAGGCTATGATCGATTGCTTTGGCCTCACAGGCAGTAACACAGGACATGCATTCACAACAACCTGCACAACTCAAGCACCTCTTGGCCTCGGAAATGGCTTCCTCCTGACTGAAGCCTTTATCTACTTCAGTAAAGTTTCCCTCTCTCCCAGCTACATCCAGTGTGGGCATCTTCACCCTGGGTTTCTTTTCCACTCCTTTAGTAGTAACAGTAAGCTCTTTTGGTTTTATCCATTCATCCTCACGATCTTTCCTCAGTTCCTCCCCGCTCAGATAACGGTCAATAGAAATGGCTGCCTTCCTCCCTGCCGCCAGTGCCTCCACAGCACTTGCCGGTCCTGTTACTGCATCCCCTCCCGCAAAGACTCCTGCAATCCCAGTCTCCAGGGTTGTGTGATCAACATTAAGAGTTCCATTGCGGGCACGCTTCAGTCCTGCTTTTTCCCCAAGAAATTCAGCATTGGGTGACTGCCCGATAGCAGGAATAACCATATCTACTTCCATCATAAATTCAGAACCCTCAACAGGGATAGGTCTTCTTCTACCACTGGCATCCGGTTCACCCAGTTTCATTCGGATACATTCCATACGAGTGACTTTGCCACCCTCCCCTATTAGTCTTACTGGATTAGATAACAGATGGAGCTTTATCCCCTCATTTTCTGCCTCTTCTATCTCCGTCTCGTTTGCAGGCATCTCCCTGCGTGAACGTCGATAGATAATATTTACTTCCTCTGCCCCTGCTCTCAGCAGGGTTCGGGCCGCATCAATAGCTGCATTGCCACCTCCCACTACAGCTACCTTTTTCCCTACGGTGACCTCTTCTCCCAGGTTGATCGCCCTAAGAAAATCGATTCCATGGACGACTCCTTTGAGCTCCTCTCCATCTATCTTGAGCCTGGTACTTATGTGAGTTCCTATGGCTACGAAGATTGCATCATACTCTTTTTTCAATTGATCAAAGGGAATATCTTTGCCTACAGTTGTATCGAAACGGAATTCTACACCCAGCTTACTGACTATATCAGTCTCTTTTTCCAGAATAGCCCGTGGCAATCGGTATTCGGGAATACCTGACAGCAATGTACCCCCTGCCTTAGGGAATGCATCGAAGACGGTAACAGCATATCCTTTTCTTCTTAAATCATAGGCAGCCAACAGCCCTGCCGGGCCAGCACCAATAACAGCAACCTTTTTACCCTTCTCCTCATCAACTGTAATTTCAACCTCCCCATCTTCTTCCCCCAGGTCCGCTGCTGCACGCTTTAGAGAACAGATTGAAACAGGCTGATCCACCTCTTTTCTCTTACACTCAGTTTCACAGGGATGAATACAGATCCTTCCAATGGTGCCTGGGAATGGGAGTGTCTCTCGAATTAAGGCAAGGGCTTCTGTGAATCTGCCTTCAGAAATAAGCTGGACATACCCCTGAGCGTTGAGATGAATGGGACAGGCATCACGGCAGGGTGGAACGCCCTGTTTGTCAATCACAAACTTATTGGGTACTGCTTGTGCAAAGGGTTTATAGATTGCCTTTCGCGGAGCTGTCCCTCTCTGAAAGTCGCTGTACATATCCACCGGGCATACATTAGTACACTCACCACACCCTGTACATTTGTTCCAATCAATGTAAGTGCCCTTCCGTTTAACCAGAATCTCAAAATCACCAACCTGACCTTTTACCTCTTTCACCTCGCTATACCCCAGTATATGGATATTGGGGTGCTGACCACACTGCACCATCTTGGGAGTGAGGATGCACTGGGGACAATCCAGGGTAGGGAATACCTCGGATAATTCAACCATGTGACCACCGATACTGGGTGTTCTCTCCACAAGAAAGACCTCGTATCCACCATTGGCAATATCAAGAGCTGCATGGATACCAGATACTCCACCTCCGATCACCAGGGCCTGCTTTACCATCGGGATGGTAGATACTGGTTTAAGCTCTTTCTTCCTTGATTTCTCAACCGCTGCCCCTATCCTGCAAATAGCATCTTCTGTAAAGTCACTTATTCCTTTCCCATTCCTACTCTCAGGTTTAATGCTCACTGCCTCGGAAGCTCTCTTATCCAATCCCGCTTCTTCAACCATCTCTTCCACTGCCTGCCGATGAACGTGGGGCAAACAACTGGCAACCACCACACCATCCAGTCCTTCTTTTCTAATCGATTCAGCTATCACCCCCTGATTTGAGCTGCCAAAAAGGTCTTTATAGCTTCCTGCAAACTTAACCCCCTCCATTTTCCGAGAGACCCTAAGGATTTCTTCCAAATAGAGGGAAGAAGCAATCTCAAATTCACAGTAGCAGATGAAAATGCCAATATTTTCCATACAAATCCTTACGCAATTAATCCCTTTTCCTTAAGCAGAGGAAGGGGATCAACATAATTTAAATCAAATCGACCTGCTCCAGCATCTAACCCTAGTGCAAGGGCAAGAAGCTGGGTAAAATAGAAGACTGGAATGTTGGTGAAATCAGCATATTTTTTTATTATTTCTCTTTGCCGGTGGTCCATATTATAGTCACACAAAGGACAGCTCAGTACCATCGCATCTGCCCCTCTCTTCAAAGCCGAATTAAGTATTCCGTATCCTCTGTCTACCACTATCTCAACTGCATTTACGGTATGATAACTGCCACAGCACTCTGTCTTCATCGGATCTCTTATTACTTCCGCACCCAAAGCTGTAAGCAGGTCTTCCAGGATGGTAGGATTTTCCATATTATCGATACCTATCTCTTGAGGACGGGTCAACATGCATCCATAGTAAGGGTCAAGCTTTAACCCTTTTAGGGGAACTTTCACCTTCTCCTTAAGCTTTTCAAAACCAACCGTGTCCCGTAAAACCTCCAGCAGGTGAAGTACTTCTACTTCTCCTTCATATCTTACAGGTTCTTCACTCATAAAATCAGCCAGTAACTTCTTCTTTTCATCATCTTCTCTAATCAGGTGATTAGCTCTCTTTAAAGTGTTGTAACACATGGAACACATAGTAGTAACCTTATCTCCCCCTTGCTCCTTTACCCTCAGCAGGTTTCTTAACGGTGCCAACTGATGAAGCAAATCATCCGTTGACATCCCAAAAACTGTCCCACAGCAGTTCCAGTTGGAAAGTTCTACCAGTTCTATGTCCAGTACCTTCATGGCAGCTATTGCAGATTCTTCAAGGTTTTTTGCCTTAGTTTTTACCGTGCAACCAGGGTAGTAGAAAATCTTCATACACACTGCTCCTTTAGCCAGTAAACTTTCTGAAATTACTAATAAGAGCAATTTGAGGCAATTCCTCCAACTGCTCAGGCGGTATTTCCGAAGGCTCGACATAGTTGAGCGTCTCTTTATCTCTCGTTACCAACAGCCTCAAGGCTTCAAATATTCCGGCTATATCAATCCCCCTCGGACAGCGAACACTACAGGTGAGGCATGATGCGCAAAGCCAGATAGTCTTGGAATTCATAATCTCATCCTGTAACCCAAGCTGCACCATACGAATAATTTGGCTGGGCAACAAATCCATGGCGAACGAACTGGGACATCCTGCTGAACACTTCCCACATTGATAGCAGGAAAGGATATTCTGACCACTCAACTCCTCTACTTTTTTAACAAAATCACTTTTAACCTTCTCTGATGAAAGCTCTACCTTCATCCAAAACCTCCTATTAAATAAATGAAACCACGAAACTCACGAAGAATCTCTAAGGTATTTGCAGTCATTGCG
>CBDTTR010000027.1:0-14622 GCA_965363405.1 uncultured bacterium
GTTCCTGATCAGGATGAGTGCCTAATATATCGACTTGGCCGCTCTCAATGTTATAGATTGCACCTACAACCTTGAGAGCACCTGATTTTGACAGTTGACGTGCAGCAGAACTTCCCTTGAACAAATCTTCAATTGATTGCCACACATTGGCCTTAACGGCTGCTTTTATAAGGGCATTACCTGTGAGTTTTGGATTATTCTTCTTGGCTTCGGCAACTGCCGGGTGAATATTGTCAATAAGTTGAGGGATACTGCCGTGCACCTCTGCTTCTGTGACCACTGCTGTTACCGCACCACAGTGGGTATGTCCGAGAACAACCATGAGAGGTGTTTTAAGATGGTCGATTCCATATTCAATGGATCCGATCTCGTCAACGTCACAAACATTACCGGCAACACGGATGACAAATATATCACCAATACCTTGGTCAAAAACGAGTTCAATGGGTACACGCGAATCAGAACAGCCTATTACTGTCGCAAACGGATGCTGGCCATGCTTGGTGGTATCCTTCATCCGTGATGCATCGATCTGCAGGTGTGTGCTTTTACCAGCTAAATAACGGTCGTTTCCTTCTTTGAGTCGTTTTAGCGCATCATCTGGCGTAATGTTCGGTTTTCCACTCGTGCCCCAGACCGTAACCGTTGTACAAAGCAGGAAGATAAACATCGCAATAAACACAGGCAGCCTTTTCATGGTAGCAGGTCCTCCTTCCATTAATCAAAAAATACTTTTATTGAATTGATCGTTTTTTGGTTGGGCAAGTATAGGAGATGACCAGTTACGTGTCAAGATAAAAACCACAGAGAAAAGTTTCCTTTTGAAGGGAATTATTTTGGATTTAACAAACTATAAAGTTCATAAAGTTTTTAAGATTGATTACCTTATGATCAGGTAATTTGAGTTTAGACAAAGAAAAAACCGTTTGACTTTGCTGATATAAGTTTGTTATCTTTTCTTTAAGATATTTCCAGCACTTATATAAAAAACTCTTTTAACTTCAATATATTGTGAATTTTTAAGATGTTATTGATTGTCAATGAAAGGGAAAGATATGCCTGCAGACAAGGAAAAGAAAGAAACTAAAAGAATTAAAGAAAAGATCATGTTAAAAACCACTCTGGTCTGGGACAAGCTGACTTCTAAAGAGAAGAAAGAGGTTTTTGCTTTTGCGGAAGACTACAAGAATTTCCTTAATGGGGCTAAAACAGAAAGGGAGGCAGTAATTGAGATCAAGCAATGTGCTGAAAAAGTCGGTTTCAAAGAAGCACGTTCTTCTTCTGCAAAGGGGAAAATATACAAAGAGCATAGACACAAAGCAATTGGTCTGGCAGTAGTAGGGAAAAGGCCTCTCGTCAAAGGATTAAAAATTGTCGTTTCCCATATTGATTCTCCCCGACTGGACCTGAAACAGAATCCACTCTATGAAGAGGTATCTCTTGCCTTTTTGAAAACTCACTACTATGGAGGCATAAAGAAATATCAATGGGTTACCCGTCCACTTGCATTACATGGAAAAATTATTAAAAATAATGGCAAAGAATTAGATATAAGAATAGGAGAGGATGAAAATGATCCTGTTTTCACCATTTTAGATCTTCTCCCTCATTTGGCTCGTAAAACTCAATATGAAAAAAAGTTAGGGGATGCAATCATAGGTGAGAAATTAAACGTGCTGGTGGGAAGTATTCCTTTCCCGGACAAAGAAGCCCAGGAGAGAACTAAACTCCATATTTTAGACTATCTTTATAAGACATTTGGATTAGTAGAGGAAGATTTTGTTAGTGCTGAGATCGAGCTGGTACCTGCTGGTAAGGCAAGGGATATTGGGTGGGATCAGAGTCTTATCGGTGCTTATGGACAGGATGATAGGATTTGTGCCTATAGCAGCCTTCGAGCTATTGGTGAGATAAGTAGCCCTCAAGAAACTGCCCTCGCCCTTTTCCTCGATAAGGAAGAGATTGGTAGTGAAGGCAATACCAGCGCCAGGTCGAGGTTCCTTGAAGATATAGTCGCCGATATTTTTAAGCAAACCGGTACCCCACTGGATGAACACTCATTAAGGCTGGCACTTATGAATTCGTACGCCATTTCTGCGGATGTAAATGGGGCTTTGGATCCAGATTACCAGGAAGTGCATGAAAAGAGGAATGCTGCTAAACTTGGCTACGGTGTTTGTCTTACAAAATTTACGGGATCTGGTGGTAAATATGCGTCGAGCGATGCGAACGCAGAATATGTAGGAATGATTCGTCGGCTTTTCAATCAGAACAATATAGTCTGGCAGACAGGAGAGATTGGCAAGGTAGATGAAGGTGGAGGAGGAACTGTTGCCAAATTCTTGGCTAGATGTGGGATGGAGATAATTGATTGTGGCACACCTTTGTTAAGTATGCACTCACCCTTTGAAGTATCGAGTAAGGCAGATGCCTATATGACCTATAAGGCGTATAAGGTTTTTCTTTCGAAGGGTTTGTTTCAATATAAATAAGACATTGTAAAGGACTATGGAACATATATTTGGACCTGTACTATCCCGTCGACTTGGATTTTCATTAGGGGTTGATCTCGTACCGTTTAAAACCTGCAGTCTGGATTGTATTTACTGCCAGGCGGGAAAAACAACCCACAAAACCATAGAGCGAAAGTCCTATGTATCTTTGGAAAGCGTTATTCCTGAACTCAAAGATGCTTTGAAACAAAGTCAAAAAATAGACTATATCACGCTCTCCGGCTCTGGTGAACCAACGCTTAATTTAGATTTAGGAAGAATTATCACTGCTATAAAGAAAATAACTGATATCCCGGTTGCGGTACTTACCAATGGGACCCTTCTCCACCTTGAAAGTGTGCGAGATGAACTTATGGCAGCAGATTTGGTAGTGCCTTCACTTGATGCAGTTAGTCAGGAAATCTTTTGTGAGATTAACAAGCCTCATCCACATATCAATGTATCTCAGATGATATCGGGTTTGAAAAGTTTGAGAGAAGCCTTTTCAGGGGATATATGGCTGGAAATCATGCTGGTTAAAGGGTTGAATGATTTTCCTGAAGAAATAAAAAAGTTAAAGGATGTTATTTCATCTATTGAGTTTGAAAAAGTACAGCTTAATACCACAGTGAGACCAGCAGCAGATAAAGTAATTGAACCTGTAACGAACGAAGAACTTGAAAGTATAAAAGAATTGTTGGGGGAACGATGCGAGGTAATAGCAGGTTTTAGGGAAAATCAGCACACCATCGATACAAACATTCCAGAAAAAATCATTAGTATCATTAGTAGGCGTCCCCTCAATCTTTCTGAGATTTCAGATTCTTTGGGTATACCAAAAGAGAGAACCACAAAACATGTATACCTTTTGGAACAACAGGGGAGAATTGAATCCATTACTTATGGAAGTGAGTCGTATTATCAATTGAAAAGGTAAAGTGGATATAAAAGTTTATCATGCTTTTGAATGTTGTAAAGTTTAACCAAATACTTTTCCGTAAAGAGGGATGAGGGAGAAAATAGAAGGAGATTTATGATTATTCTGAAAACAAAACAAGAAATAGAACAGTTAAGAATATGTAACCGGATTGTTGCACGTGTGCTCGAAGAACTCAGGCAGGTAGTTCACCCTGGGATTACGACAAAGGAATTAAATGATAAAGCAGAACAATCTATTATAGCCCACGATGCTATCCCTGCTTTTAAAGGGTATAAGGGTTTTCCTGCCAGTCTTTGTGCGTCGATTAATGAGCAGATCGTGCATGCGATCCCTAATGAAAGGAAGCTAAAGGAAGGTGACATAATAAGTTTGGACCTTGGTGCAAAGCTTAATGGTTTTTATGGAGATGCTGCTATAACCGTCCCAGTGGGGAATATTGGGAAGAAGGCAAAAGAATTATTAAAGGTTACAGAAGAGTCACTATATAAAGGTATTGAAAAGGCGATAGTAGGGAACAGATTGTCTGATATTTCTCAGTCCATTCAGGCATGGGTCGAAAGCCGTGGATTTTCAGTGGTAAGAGATTTTGTTGGTCATGGAATAGGAAGGTCTCTACACGAAGAACCCCAGATACCCAATTTTGGAAATCCTGTTCCCAACCCCAGACTTCAAGAAGGGATGGTTTTTGCTTTAGAACCTATGATTAATGAGGGAAGTTATGAAATGAGGATTCTTCCCGATGGTTGGACGGCAGTGACTGCTGACGGAAAACTATCTGCTCACTTTGAACACACGATTGCTATTACCGGTGATGGGCCAATCATCTTGAGCGAATGTTGACGGCTTCGCAAAAAGTCCATCTGCTGCGTTGCGCTTCATCTTTAGTCATTCCGACGTACTCCTAAGTACGCCTCATTCCTAAATATTCGCGCGCCTTGCATCTGGAGCTTTTTACTGTGCCGTCTAATTAGTGGCTTTTTGCGAAATCATCGATGTTGATACAAAAACGATAGGAGGCACTGTTGTAATGTCAATAAAAGAGATTATTACATATCCAGACCCCGTTTTGAGGGAGAAATCAGAGCCCGTGGAGAAAATTGATAAAGATATAAAACAGTTGATTGAGGATATGACAGAAACTATGTATGCCTCACGTGGTATTGGGTTAGCAGCGATACAGATAGGAGTCCTAAGGCGTGTTATTTTGGTGAATGTTGGTGAGGGTTTGGTTGTTCTGGTTAATCCGAAAATTCTTGAAGATGAAGGGGAAACCCAGATGGAAGAAGGTTGTCTCTGTCTTCCAGGGGTTATGGTAGAGGTAAAAAGAAGTGAAAAGGTAAAAGTAAAGGGGCTTAACAGAAAAGGTGAAGAAATTGTCATTCATGCAGAAGGTTTACTGGCAAGAGCACTCCAGCATGAGATCGATCACCTAAAAGGTGTTTTGATCATTGATAAAATTTCCAAGATAAAAAGAGAACTCGTGACAAGCAAACTTAAAAAAGAGGCAAAAGAACGCGCTGCAGTGCAGGGATCTAAGGGGAATTCTTCGTCATAGCTCTGTTTGCACAATTGGAATGATGGAATATTGGAATAATGGAATATTGGGTTTTTCTTTTTCAGTTTAAACAATGTTTTGCTTATAAGTGATGAAAATTAATCTTAAAGATCGTGATCTCCATGAGTGAGTAATAGATTATTAATCATTACTCCACCATTCCACCACTCCATCATTCCATAGGTGAGCTAAAAAACTCTGGCCTTTAAAAACCCCCCTGAATTATAATAATTTATAGAGTTATTGGGACGTTGCACCATGCCTGAACTTCCAGAAGCTGAAACCATTAGAAAGGGTCTAAATAAAACTGTCAAAGGTAAGAGGATAAAAGAGGTTACTATCTCTCTTCCCAACATGGTAAGGAGATTTACCTCAAAACAAGACGTGGTAAACAGAGCACGGGGGAAGACAATTGCAAATATAAAAAGAAGAGGAAAATCAATACTCTTTATCCTGGACTCTTCAGATATTCTCGTTTTCCGACTGGGAATGACTGGTCAAATGTTATGGAGCCATCCCCAGTCTCCCGTAAGCAAAGACAAACATACTCATATAACCATTGATTTCGGTGGGGGTGAGAGGATTCTTTTTAGAGATATTAGACAGTTTGGAGAAGTTTACATTACTAGAAGAGAGAGTCTGGAAGAAACACTTAAAATGGGTGCAGAACCATTAAATAAAAACTTTACTCTTAAATCCCTTAAACAGATAACTTCTTCATCTGTAAAAATTAAACCCCTTTTGATGGATCAAAAAAGAATTGCTGGTATAGGAAATATTTATTCTGATGAAATTTTATTTGAAGCAGGGATTCATCCTTTCAGACCGGCATACTTATTGAAAGATAAAGAGTTGAAAAAACTTCACTGGGCAATAGGTTCTATACTAAACGAAGCCATTGCATGTGGAGGAGATACCATTTCGGATTATCGGAATATACTTGGTGAGAGCGGGAGATATCAAAACTTCCATCGAGTTTATCAGAGGGAAGGAGAGCCTTGCCATAAATGTAATACGCCCATTAAAAGGCTAAAACTTTCCGGGCGCAGTTGCCATTTTTGCCCCCGATGCCAGAAATGAAATTTTTATAAGAATGTTAAAACCAATCCTGGAATTAAAACGTTTATTTATATATGGGCTCGTATTGCTCAACCTTTTCCCTGGGCCAGAGAGGGACGATAGCTATTTGAGCCCCTCCTTTTAAAGTTATCGTCCTTCTCTTTTGATTTGTTTCACTTAAGAACTTTAGCATGAAGGATATCCGACCTTATTTTACTGCTGAGATGTCTCTGCTTTCTCTCTTTAACAACCTGACTTTCTTACTTATGTCTTTTCCTTCTTTATCAAATGCGGTGAGATGGATCAGCTCTTTTCCCAGTGATAATGCGGAGCCTGTAACTTTTTGAGATTCCAAACGTAAATCAGTACCCAGCGATATAGAAGGTCTTCCTTTCACTGTACTCATTCTGATATCATTTAAAAAACCGCAGGCTTTTCTTTTAGAAAATGCGCACTTCTTTTTATCAGTATCAATCGTATCAAGGACGTAATTTTTAAGCAGTTTTGAGAAAGTTTTGCTGAAAGTGTCATATTTACCAAAATAATCGCACCCAACTACATTATTATTGCTCATTACCAGGATTCCAACCTGGTTGTCTTCAAGGCTGAAATGGTTCAGATATTCGTCAATGGTTTTATGCTCGTGTTCACAGGCATTATCTATAATACGGGTTGGTGCATCAACATGATATGGTGTCTTCTCCTTGCTTACCATATTCCAGATATCTCTGCTTTCTCCCTTGTTTGATGGAAATGATTCAGCAGTTAGGAGTGATTCATTGACTGCCATATTCCTTTTTAGTAGAACTCGATCCTTACTCATAATTCCACGACTTTGATAGTACCACCTGCTGCGTTCAACACAGCTTATTGGAACAGCAACAACAGAATGTGCTGGAATGAGCATTGTTATATTCGCAGCTCTTTTTTGCTTTGTGCCTACCATTTCTTCTCCGTCTAAAATTAAAATATTGTCTCCTGATAAATTCTCAATCATTAATTCTGTAACTATCCCATCTTCGAAATCTTCGGTGATAACAACCTGATTTGTTTCCATTGCCTCGTCCAAAAGGATATAATCAATTGAAATCTCTTTGTCATAAAACAATGGAAAAACGACCATGTTGTTATATGTCTGCTTATCGCCCAATGTAATGCGATTCAGGTAATCTAAGATTATCCTTTTCATAACGTGCCCTTTTTTTAAGACCAGTGATTGTACACATCACTATATTGTGCCTTTGAAATAGCTTCTATACAATATATTGTGTACTTTAACAGAAAGAAAATATTTGTCAAGCAAAACCCGTTGAGGGATGTTTTTCACTCATGGCGTTTCCTGAAAAACTTTAAAATGCTTTAACAACTTTAGTAAAAATCCTTCTCTAAGATCAATAGCACCATTAGGACAAACCTCCATACAACACAAACATTGGATACATCCTTTTGAGTTGACTACTAACCTTCCTTCAAGAAGAGCTATACATTTCATGGGACAAGCCTCAACACAATTGTTGCATTTCTCGCATTGTTCGCTATTTATGGAAGGATGAGTGGTTAGATGCACTTTCAGAAATCCCAAAAAGGTTTTTAAAAACCCCTTAATTTCTGTGACTTCTGGAGGAAACTGGAAATCATCAATTTTTATCTCGTTAATCAATTCACCAAGCACTTCAATATCATTTATCCGGGCAGTCCCATAGTGTCCATCCAGAGCTAACTTCAATGCGATATACTGTTCCGGAGATGCCCCAAGTATCTCAGCTATCACGGCATCTACAGCCACTGCATCGGCACCAGCAATAATTAGACCCAGTTTTCGCGGTTTGCCAGACCCGGGGCCTTTACCTTCCATAGAGACAATTCCATCGACAATAGATAATGCAGGATTAATTAAGGTATATAAATCCAGCAACATTCTTGATAGATACGCATTGCCTTTTTGTGAAGTTCTCACATGCCATTGTGCTTTTCGTGCTCCTGGAACACATCCGAAGATGTTTTTCACTGCCAGGGTAAGAAAAGTGAGGTTGTGTGTTTTTAGCTTCGGAAGATTTATTATTTTATCAGCTTCAAGAACGGCTTTCCCCAAAACAAAATGTTTGAAATACTTTCCGCCCGGGTGCATAACCTCAATGGGTTCAAATTCCACAATCTCTATACCCAGTTCCCTTGCAATCTCAGCCACCCCACATTTCTCGGCTACTTTCAGAGCGCTACCCAATTGAGGACTATCACCAATCATTGGATTGGCTCCTGCCTCCAGCACTGATTTTGCCACTGCTCTCACAATTGCTGGATGTGTATTGACACATCTATCTGGTGACCTGCCTACCAAAAAGTTGGGCTTGAGCAGTACCTGATCTCCCTCATTTACAAAAGAACCTATGCCACCAAGGAGATTTAGCCCGTCTTTTACTTTTTGATATACCTTTTCAGATTCGTAATCATCACACTTGACGATCGATACCGTTGTTCCCATTCAACATTCCTAACTTTCCCAATAATAAAGTGATGCCATGAAGTATGGTTTGGTTAAAAAAGGATAGTTGCGACGACTCCCATTGGAGTAGATTACATTGTCTGGTTATCCAGAAAGCTCCAGGTGAATGCCCTGATGAAATTGTTAACGATACTGGATTCCCGCTTGCGCGGGAATGACATGTTTTTTCAATCGGTTCTATCCTTGTCTGTCATCCCTGCGAAAGCAGGGATCCAAGAACTAATAGACAACTTGAGTATTATAGATAAGTAGATTACATCAAACAGAGGACATGCTATGAATGGTTTAGGATGTGAAGGTTTTTTCAAAAAATTTGATAAAATAGATAAGACCTGACCAGATAGTAATAAACATGGCTATCCATAAAACAATCATGCCTACCAGGTGAAAACTTATATTAAAGTAGGTGTAGTGAATAAGCAGTCCTACAACTGCTACCAGTTGAAAAGCTGTCTTATATTTTGCCAGCCTACTGGATTCAATGGGAATTCCCTCATGAGCAACGGCCATTCTCAAACCGGTTACAGCGACCTCTCTGGCTATAATGATAGCTACTATCCAGGCGGGAACCCTGTTTAAGGAGAGGAGCATAATCAGAGTTATGCTTACCAGAACCTTGTCAGCTAAGGGGTCTAGAAATTTTCCTAGAGAGGTAACGAGATTTTGTTTCCGGGCGATATAGCCGTCCAGCCAGTCTGTAAATCCAGCTAGCGCAAAGACTACGGCAGCAATAAGGCAGGAGGTCTTGCTGGTAGAATTAAGAAGAATAATAATCAGAATAGGTACAACAACGATCCGGGTAAGTGTCAAATTATTAGCCAGGTTAAAAATGCGTTTTGCCATGATTCAGTATGTTTGTTCCTTGTGATGGGTTTTTGCCTGCTTTTAAATAATGCCCCTCCATGTATGGTGGGGGGGAAATGATTAAATTTGAGTTAGGTTTAAAGCTCTGCGCAAGCTTTCTTGCGAGATTAATTTTCTATTCGTGGAAAAAGAGGAGGTATTTTTGTCACTACTGTTCCCTCCTTTAACATATCCAATTTCTTAATGTTGTCGAGCCTTTGCTGGTCTATACTTTCCTTAATTCCCAGCGCCCCCCACATTTTTTCTGCTGATGAGGGGATAAAGGGAAAGAGTAAGATAGATATGAACCTTAAGGATTCAAGCACGGAATAAATTACTGTGGCCAGTCTTTTCTGCTTGTTCGTATCTTTTGCCAGGGACCAAGGTGCAGACTCATCGATATACTTATTGGTCATTGCTATCAATTCCCAGATTGAATCCAATGACTTTTGGAAAGCTACTTCCCCCATATGAGTGTCTACTTTTTTCACAACCTGAACTGCCTTTTCATGTAAACTCTCATCAATTGCTTCAAAGCTTGAGTGTTTTGGTATGCGCCCCTTAAAATATTTAATGGTCATGGCAAGTGAGCGATTCAAAAGATTTCCCAGGTCGTTAGCCAGGCTGCTGTTGACGCGATGAATAAGTGCCTTGTGTGAAAAGTCTGAGTCTGATCCAAAGGTACCCTCTCGCAGGAGAAAAAAACGGATGGGGTCAGTCCCATAATTTTCAATAAGCAGATTGGGTTCTACCGTATTGTGTAGAGATTTAGACATTTTCTTGCCTTCTATTGTCCACCACCCATGGGCAAATACCATCCGAGGTGGTTCAAGACTCATAGCCTTTAGCATTGTTGGCCAATAGACGCAGTGGGTTGTGAGAATATCCTTGCCAATGAGATGAACGGCATTCTTCCAGAAGGGAAAAAATCTATCATTGTCTTTAAGGTATCCTGATGCACTAACATAATTAATGAGGGCATCAAACCAGACATATGTTACATAGTCACTGTCGAATGGAATCGGTATCCCCCAGGAGAGACGTTTCCGTGGGCGTGAAATGCAAAGGTCTTCCAAAGGTTTTCTCAGGAAACCCAGGATCTCATTTCGGCGAGTTTGGGGAAGAACAAAGCTTTCGTGTTTTTCAATATAGTTAATGAGCCATTTTTGATAATTACTCATTCGGAAAAAATAATTAGACTCTTTTATCTGTTGGACAGTACGCCCACATTCAGGGCAGCAACCTTCAACAAGGTCCTTTTCGGTCCAGAATCTTTCGTCGGGTACACAATACCATCCTTCATAGCTTGCCTTATATATTTCTCCTTTTTTGTACAGGTAAGTGAGGATTTCTTGTACAACTGTTTTATGCCTTTCTTCTGTGGTTCGAATGAAATCGTCGTTAGAAATGTTGAACTTCTTCCAAAGATCTTGAAAGCGGACAACCATTTCATCACAGTGCTCCTGGGGAGATATGTTTCTCTCTCGTGCTGCTTCTTGAACTTTCTGACCGTGTTCATCTATACCAGTCAGAAAGAATACTTTTGATCCCGTTAATCTATGGTATCTTGCCAAGACATCGGCTGCTATGGTAGTATAGGCATGCCCAATGTGAGGAATGTCATTAACATAGTATATTGGTGTGGTTACATAAAATGTATTTTCCATGAAATATCCAATCTTATTTTTTCTTTCCTATTTTTAAAAAACTTTCTTTTTTAATTTCTTCAAGTGATACCGCTATTTCTTTACTACCATCATCTGGTTTGATCCAAACTTTTTGTCTTAAAATATCTTGTTTCGTAACCTTCCCTGTTAGCAATTCTGTAACCACTTTTTTCCCGTACTTGGGAAGTCTTTTCTTGTACTCACAATATGTTTTATGTTCATAGATAAGACAACACATCAGTCTGCCGCATACTCCTGAGATCTTTGTTGGATCAAGGGACAATCCCTGGTCCTTAGCCATCCTGACGGTAATTGGCTCAAAATCATGAAGGAAAGAAGAGCAGCACAACTCTCTTCCACAGCGTCCAATACCTCCTGCCATTTTCGCTCGATTGCGAGACCCAATCTGTTTCATTTCTACTCTTGCATGAAAATCAGATGCTAAATTTTTTACCAAGTTTCTGAAATCTATTCTTCCTTCTGCAGTAAAATAACAGATAAACTTATTGATATTCGGGATGCTTTCCACCTTAACTAATTTCATGGGAAGTTCCATTTCCTTGATACTTTCAAAACAAGCTTTATAAACTTCCTTCTCCTTATGACCCTTCCTGGATTCATAGTCAAGATCAGCTTCTGTTACCTTTCTAATAACCCTTTGGTGAGATTTGAGAGAGGGAACAGAAGAATCGGATTCTTTAAGCTCTGTTACTGTGCCCATCTTGAGTCCATCCTCCCACTCCACCATTACTTTATCTCCTATCTCTAAATCAAGATCACGTGCGTCATAATCTAAAATCGCGCCCTTCTTTTGAAATCTAATTTTTGCTATTCGTTTCATAGGAAAGCACCTTTTGTTTGATTGCTTGGGGGATTGTTGTTTCGCAAAAATAATTCAGTGAACAATTAAAGCAAATTTTAGACCGTAAAAATGGGGTTTTCGGTCAAGCACTAGATAATATATATCCAGTATCAAGTATACAGAATCATGTAATTAAATTCCAGAGTCGGGTATTCTTGCCCAAAGCGGATTAAATTTAATGATATCTAGCACAGTTTTAAAAGCATGGTTTCCATGGAAAGTTTGGGATTAACATTGTTGTTAAGTGCCAACTGTGCTTCATTCACAATCTTCAGCTTCTCAAAGAGATTGGAGTAGCTCAAACGACTTGATATGCTTCTAACCTCATTTACAAGATCTCCATTTATAAGATAGTTTAAACGGTCTGTTTCTTTAAATATTAAAAGGTCCCTGAACCATAATCTAAAAAAATCCAATTTCTCCATTATTGTTTCTTTGTCTTTACTTAGTAATTCAGCAAGATCAAGGATTTCTGTGACACAACCTTTGTTTAGGAGATTAATCTTTTCAAGCAACTCCTTTCTCTCCTGAAGTATACCACTCTCCATCCACTGCATAGACCTGCCAAGACTTCCACCAGCCAAAGAGGCAATAAGCTCAAGTTTCGCCCTTTCCTCTTCCCCATGTTTTTCTATCATAAATTCCAAAATCAACTCAACTGACAGGGGTTGAAACATAACTCTCTGACATCTGGATCTGATAGTGGATATTACCTGATAAGGAGTTGATGTCAACAGGATTAAAATAGTATGGGGTGGTGGTTCCTCCAGCGTTTTGAGAAGACAATTAGAAGATTGGAGATTCATCCTCTCTGCTTTATCAATAATAACTACTTTTTGCTTTCCTTCATATAAAGTATATTTTATCCGTTCTTGCATTATTCTAATCTGGTCTATTTTAATATAGTCTCCTTCAGGTTCAATCCAGAATATGTCAGGATGGTTAGAATGTTCAATCTTTTCACAAGAGATGCAGCAACCACAGAAATCACCATTTTCTGCTTTACAATTTAATGCCTTTGCCATTGCAATGGCTGTAATTCCTTTCCCAATGCCAGAGATGCCAGTAAAAAGATAAGCATGAGAAACAGCCCCTCTCTTTATTGCATTTGTTAGTATATTAATTTGTCTATCCTGCCCTTTAATATTTTTAAATGACATCTGATTTGCTCTGTTATTTAAGGATAACTCTTTTGTCAGATATTTCAATGACCATAGGTTGTGCTATGGTAATTAAAATGATCCTGGATGCTGGTTTCTAGATGCTGGATAAAATAAAAACTTTATATTTATATCCAGAATTTAGCATCCAGATTTAGTATCTCGTTTTCTTTGAATGAAACGTGTTTAAACCTTATAGTCTTCCATTATTTTAATTACCACTGACCGAATTTCACGATGTACTTCACAGGGATCTTCTCTGCCGTCAACAATATGAAAACGGTTGCTGTTATGCTCAGCTATTTGAAGGTATCCTAATCTTACCATTTGGTGGAAGTCAACACTCTTTTCTTCAAATCGATTTTCGCAGACTTCCTGGTTTGTGGTTTTCGTTCGATCTTCTGTTCTTTTAAGACCTATCTCTACTGGACAATCTATCAAGACAGTGAGATCAGGGGTTAGGTTGTCAGTTGTGAACCGATTAAGACGTTCCAGGAAATCCTCACTTATTCCCTGGACAAAGCCTTGATATACTGATGTTGCATCGGTAAATCGATCGCATAAAACAATGCATCCTTGCTCTAGGGCTGGTCTTATTACATCTTTTACATGTTGAGCGCGAGAAGCTTGATAGAGGAGAAGCTCTGTTTTAATATCGATATCGGCATTTTCAGAATCAAGCAGTATTCTTCTTATTTTATCACCTATTTTGGTGCCCCCTGGCTCTCTGGTAGTGACAACTGAACAGTTCTTTTTTTTCAGAAAATCCTTAAGAAAGGAAATTTGTGTGGTTTTGCCACAGCCCTCTATGCCTTCAAAGGTGATAAAGTACTTCATGGTGATCTAAATAGCTCGTAATTTCTATAACTTATTGAAGTAATAAATCATTTATCTGATACCAAACTTCTCGTAAGAAACGAATTCAGACAGCTCTTTCCTTGAGGTTGCTTTCGCCTCTCCATCAGGATATCCCAGAGGGGTCATTTCAACTACCACAACTCCTTCTGGAACCTCAAGTATTTGTGATACCGCTTTGGCATTAAAGAATCCAACATGGACAGTCCCCAGTCCCTTTGAATGAGCAGCCAGGGTCAGGTTCTGCATGGCCAATGCAACGTCGAACATACACCAGTCATCCTTATCGGTTACTGCTTTCCCTTTAAAATAACCAGCTTTTGCCAATTGGGCACAGGCTACTATCACAACGGGGGCCTCAGTAAAGGAGGAGAGTGCGGGATTCCCCGGGGGAATTGTTCCTGCCAGGTTTCTTTTTAAATCAGGTTTTTTTACTACAATAAATTTCCAGCATTGAGTATTAGCCCAGGAAGGAGCCCATCGTGCAGCTTCCAGCACCTCTGTTAAATCATTGTCAGATACAGGATCTGCCTTGTACTTTCTGATACTTCTTCTGTCCTTAATCGCATCTAAAACTTCCATTTTTCACTCCTTCTCACTCAATTGGTTTTTTCAAAGCAAACCACAGAGAACACAGCGCAGCATAGCCGCAACCAAAACAATTATAACCACGAAGAACACGAAGA
>CBDTTR010000028.1:0-14449 GCA_965363405.1 uncultured bacterium
TATCTCTTCCGGAAAACCTTAAACGGCTTCCCGGAAGAGATTAAAGCCAGTTACTGAACTACAAATTCGTCCCTTCTATTCTTAGCCCAAGCTTCCTCATCATTACCCTGGTCCGCAGGCTTTTCCTCACCATAACTAATGGTTGATAGCTGACTTGATTTAACTCCCAGATTAATTAAATACCTCTTGGCACTGCTTGCCCTTCTTTCCCCCAGAGCGATATTATATTCTTCTGTTCCGCGTTCATCACAGTTCCCCTCAATGACAATCACTTCCTGAGGATTATTCATTAGCCAGGCTGCATCTTCAACCAGTGTCTTTTTAGCTTTTTCACTCAGAGAAAAATCATCAAAGTCAAAATAAATATTTGAAATTTTAATGCTCTCTTTCTTTCTCAACTCTGCAACTTTTTTTCTAGCTGCCTCTAATTCTTCCTCGGTTATCCCTTCACCTTTTAATCCTTGCATTTCTTCCTGTCCAGCCACAACATCCCCTTCATCCTCTACTGCTCGATGGGTACATGAAGCGAACCACAGAAAAGAAAGGGCAAAGGAAATAACACTTAACAGGCATACACTCTTTCTAACCATTGACATACCACCTCCTTTCAAATTTAAACAACGGATTAAAATATTGTCAAAAAGACCCAACCCCAAGCACTATTGCTTGCATTTCAACCTGTACCACTAGCCGTCTATTATAGTCCGAAAACTTAACAAATGAGTCAAGTTTTTTTTAAAGATACACTTACGCAAAGTGATGCTGGATGTGATTGCGATCAATGTTTTTAACACAACAAATCCTAGCGGTAGTTGAGATAAGGGGACCAGCAAGGATCCGTATCGTTGCCTTTCCCCCAGGTCACAGCTCGCTCACCTGAGCCATCTGCAAGCATGATGTATACCTTTTTGCTACCACTCCTGTTTGAAGAAAAAGCAATATGACGACCATTCGGTGACCAGGAAGGGCTCTCATTACTCCCTGTGTTGGAGGTTAACTGGTTATGACCACTACCATCTGTATTGATTGTATAGATAGCAAACGTACCGCCCAGCCTGCCTGCGTAAGCAATCTTATCCCCTTTGGGGGACCATGCTGGCGAAGTATTATAACCCCCCTCGAAGGTCAACCTTCTTATCTTCATGGTTTTAACCTCCATAATATAAATCTGGGGAGTTCCTGACCGATTAGAAACAAAAGCAATTTCCTTTCCATCCGGCGACCAGCATGGCGAAACATCATTTGCCCAATCGCTGGTAAGTCGGTTAACCTTCTTTCCATCAGGACTAATTATATAGATATCAGAATTACCATCATCTTGACTTAAGGTCAAGACTATTTTTTTCCCATCCGGTGACCAATCAGGAGCAATATTGAGACCTTTCTGGTAAGAGACCTTTTTCTCTCGCCCATAGAAAATCTCTCTTAAAAAAACGTCTGGATTTTTGTCTTTATAAGAGGTAAAAATTAACGTCTTTCCATCGGGAGACCATGCCGGAGAGATGACGATTGACCTGTGATTGGTAACCTTTGTCCGATTGTGACCATCAAAGTCTATCAAATAAATCTCTTTACTGCCTGAAACATCTGAAACAAATGCAATCTGTGTTTGGGAAATACCCCTCTGCCCTGTGAGACGATAAATTGCCTCATCAGCAAACTTATGGGAAATAATCCTAATATCGTCTGGTTTGCCAAAATAACGTTTGCCCGTAATGAAGCTCCCTCTAATTACATCGAACAGTCTTGCTTCAGTTCTAATTCCATTTTCCTCAAAATAGAAGCCTCCTTTGATTAAAGCCTCAGCGCCTATTGATGACCAATCTCCCCAATCTATGCTATTAGCAGTTAAACCAGCGTCATCAGGATCCTTTAAAAAAGTTGATGAATCAATCAATCTGAAAAGACCGCTAATTTCCAAATCCTGAGAAATAACCGAGGAAAGGGAAGTGGAAATATGCCTGTCATCAGGAGCATTTCCCAAATTTTTAAAATGAGGAATGGCAATGGGAAATTTGGTGGTTGCAGGAGAATCAATGTAAATATAAACCTTGGCTGCAAGATTACCAACAATTCCCAACACAAATAGACAAATACCAATTGCAATTTTATTATTCATTTTCACTCACACTTACAGCAATTCGCCTGCAGGGAAAACAATGCCTGTTTCAAAAAAGGGTTCCCTGATGTTATATTCAGAAAAAGGTGGCAGGGGACTACTCTTTTTAACAGACCTGTATGCTGAATCATCCAGATATACATTTCCTGTTTTTTCTTCAAATGAAATATCAGTAATTTCTCCATCTGACTTGACAGTGATACTTATTACAACTTCCATCCCTCGCATATTTTCAATTATACCCCTGGGAAGGGCAAGATTCCAATTGCTCTTAATTTTCTGCTCAATAGCTTGATAATACAGTCTATAATTTAGAGGAAGATTTGCAATCATTCCTTCCCCCGGTGGAATTCCCCCTGAACCCACTGCTGGCTCACCATCTCCCATTTCTTTTACGCTTTCACCTTCAGCAATCTTATTGCGTATTCTCCCTATTTCCTCATTTCTGTGTCTTTCGCCAACCTTTTTTCTAATTTTATCGAGGGCAAGAGAAAAGGACCCCTCCAGATCTTTTCCCTTCGGTTTTTTTTCAGGGCTTTTTATTGCGCTACTTTTTTCCGCTCTGTCTTTTATTGATAAGGTGGGGCTTTTTTTCTCATCTATCCTCTTTTCCTTTGTAGTCTTTTTTGATTTTTTATTAGATGTTTTTTCTGCTGTTACCTTCCCTGCCTTGCTCTTGCTCACTTTAGAAACGCTTATCCTGCCTGGCCTGGGCCTCTGCCCATCAACCAGTTTCACCACATAGGCCGACGAAAAATAGGTTCGTTTAGGCGAAGAGAAAGAAGGCACACCCACCAGCAAAATAATTAGAAGCAGGTGAAAAATAGACGAACAGATAATACCCCATACTAATTTAGGTTCAGAAGAAGGTATGACTGGCAAAGATTGCAAGGCTGTCATTTCCCCTTTTCTATAGGAACCGTTACCATCCCCAGTTGGTCAATTCCCGCACTCCTAATGAGGGCCATGGTCTTTACTACAAAACCATAAGGAACAACCTCATCCGCCTTTAGAAAGAGTTCTTTGTTCACTCTATTCTGGAAAATCTTCTTCAACCTGTCTTCCAGCTTCGGTAGCTCCACTTTCCGATCGTTAAGATAAACCTCTTTCTTGCTGGTTATGGTGATGGTCATACGCTTTTCTTTGGAAGAAAGGCTTTTACCCTTAGCCTGGGGAAGGTTAACATCAACCCCTTCTTGCATCATAGGAGCAGTCACCATAAAAATAACCAGGAGAACCAACACAACATCTACAAAAGGGGTTACATTAATCTCAGAAAGCAAACGGTTTGAGGTTTTATCGTTCAACATTAATCATCTCCGTACATTTCGCGAATGTTCTGAAACTCTGCTCAGTCATAAGCTTTTGAAATGCCTTTCTACAATGTTCAAGAATTCAGCAGAGAAGCTTTCCATTTGCGAACTTAAAATCCTCACCTTATTCAGAAAATAATTATAAGCAATTACCGCTGGTACAGCTGCAAATAACCCTGCAGCTGTAGCAATCAAAGCCTCAGAAATTCCCGGAGCCACCACAGCTAAACTGGTTGAACCTCTGAATCCTATCTGTCTAAAGGCATCCATAATTCCCCAAACTGTCCCGAAAAGACCGATGAAAGGCGTTGCGTTTCCAGTCGTTGCTAAAAAGGTCAAGGCTTTTTCAAGCCTATTGAGTTCTGTTCCTGCCACTCGCTTTAATGTTCGATCAATAGCATTAACCTCCTCGACTGATACCCTGCTTGCTTCATTGCTTGTAGATACCTTTGAGGGATTAGAATCTGCCCTTTCCCTTTTTGTCTTTTCCATATCTACGTATCCACACCTGAACATAGCAGCAACAGGGCTATGCAATAACCTTTTGGCTTCCATGAATGACCTGGAGAAATTCCTACTACCCCAAAAACTATCCAGGAAGAGTTTGGACTCCTTCTCAGCTGAGCGAAAAACCCGAAATTTGACAATGATAATCGCCCAGGAAAAAACGGAAAAAAGAAGTAAGATGATGAGTACCAGCTTCACCACCATACCAGCATGAAGTGCAAGCTCTAAAACATCCGCGCTCAAACCTTTGGAAATTCCAACTTCAGTAACTATACCGGGCAATGATAACATCTCTGCGTTCCCTTCCTGTTAAACGAACTTATTACTGGTTAATTTAACCGTTTCTATCCCTATAGCAGGGAAATTTCTCCTTAAGTTTTTCACACACAACATCCGGAACTAACCCTTCAACTGAGCCACCAGCCACAGCAACTTCCTTAATAATTCTAGAATTTACATAGAACCACTTAAGTCCCGTCATCATAAAGATAGTTTCTACATGACGATTCAGTTTTCTATTCATGAATGTCATTTGAAATTCATATTCAAAATCTGACATAGCCCTAAGCCCACGAACAATTACATGAATATCTTTAGCTGTTACATAATCCACTAAAAGTCCCTCAAAAGAATCAACAATCACATTAGGATTATCCTTGTAAACATCCTTAATCATCTCGACCCTCTCTTCTACAGTAAAGAGCGGGGTTTTTGCTGCATTGATAGCTACAGGTACGATCAGCTTATTAAAAATGTGAAGCGTTCGTTCGATAATGTTAATATGTCCATTGGTAATAGGATCAAAAGAACCTGGATAAATTGCAATCTCTCCCATACTCTACCCTTTCTTTTCTATTAGGTAAACACTTTGTGGTTTCGTAAAAAGTCCACTTTGCTTCTTATCTGTCATTCCTGTCCCTTATCAAGTATGGGATAAACTCCAGCAGGAATCCAGTAATTTCAGGTTGTTATGGACTCCCGCTCCCCGATCGGGTCGAGGACAGGTTTCGCGGGAGTGACCAGAGTTTTTACTTTTTAGAAAGCCGTCATATTGGACTTAACATAAAAAAAGATACTCCTGTTCTCCCATACCTGCGTTGATCAATCATTCTTATTTTTCGATACTGCTCTAAGAATTTTTCTTTGCAAGGATGTTCAACAACAACCAGGCTATTTTCTTTCAGTATATTACTCTCTGCTATCAAACCTAAGGTGCTATCCGCTAAACCTGTAGCATAAGGGGGATCAAGAAAGACGACATCAAATTTCCACTTGTTTTTTTCTGCAGACCTTATCCCTGCTTCCACCTTGAGTTTTACCAACTCACAGCTTCCAGTAAGTTTCAAAGCCCTAAGATTTTCTGTAAGAACCAGCAGAGCTTGAGGATGATTCTCTACGAAAATAACCCTGTGAGCACCTCGGCTTAATGCTTCAATTCCAAGCCCACCTGTCCCGGCAAAAAGATCGAGGACTTCTTTCCCACCCCACTCAACTGTAAGAATATCAAAAATCGCTTCCCGTACCCTATCTGAGGTAGGACGTATACGTTGACCTCTGAACGAAGTCAGCTTTCTTCCCTTAAGTTTGCCACTGATTATTCTCAATTAATCAACACTTGCTGTAATGAACTTATCAATGTGAAATGATAAATTATATAGTTCATAATGTCAATTACCATTTTGAAAAGTCACATTATCACTTATTAATTTCTTGAGAGGTATTACACTCCACACTTCTACACCTTACTTCTTACCTAACGCACAAAGTCAATTAAATATTTAGCAAGAGAATGATGTGCTTTCCCTTTAAAGTTTAAATAGTCATTGCGAGGAGCTTTAGCGACGAAGCAATCTCTATACCTTGTTGAATTAACCTTATAGTTATTTATTTTTTGTAAAGACCAACATGATTATTGGGGAGGGAATTTGATGATAGAGATATGAGGGGTATGATGAATAGTAAAATATTTTTGCTTATTCGAAAGTAACATTCAGAATGGTATATTCCTTTTCTCCTGCAGGTATTTTGACTTCCACACAATCACCCACCTTCCGACCAATGAGAGCCCTGGCAATAGGAGCGTTTATGGAAATCTTTCTCTGTTTGATGTCTGCTTCATCCGCACCTACAATCTTGTAAGTTACCTTTCCTCCTGTATCACTGTCTTCCAGGCAGACTGTTGCCCCAAAAAGAACCTTGCCCGGTTTTGCTTTACTGGTATCTATTAGCTGAGCGCTGGCCAGTTTGTTTTCCAACTTCTTAATTCTTCCCTCCACCAACATCTGCCTCTCCTTGGCTGCATCATATTCTGCGTTCTCACTAAGATCACCATGTTCTGCTGCTTTTGAGAGCTCTTCAATAATCTGGGGACGCTCCACATCCTTGAAGCGTTTAAGCTCCCGCATCAATGACTCGTAACCTTCTCTCGTCATCGGTATCTTTTCAGCCAATATATCCCCCACACAATATCAAGACATTTCCAGACGTCATACCCAGTAAAGAAACCTTCCACATCTTTCACAATTCCTCAATTCTCTGTTCGCAAACTCCCTAATAGTTAACCGCTTGGGAACAGTTACAAAGCAACACATACAACTATTGCCCACAACAGGAGCCACAGCCCTTCCAAACCTCTCCATCAACTTATGATACCTGGATAAAACTTTGGGAGGAATCGCCCGCTCAAGTACTTTTTTTGCTTCCTCAAGTTTTTCATCCCCCTTGATTTCTAATCCCATCTTCTTTTGAACTTTCTTCACATCTTTGTTCTTAATCTCATCAATCATACAATCCAAGTCTTGAAGCATCACCAACTTTTGAAGAATCTCATTCATTTCTCACTTAACTCCTGAAATAACATTTTTAAATTCTTCAAACGATTTGACTTTTAAAAACATATTTTTAAACTTCTTATTTGTGAGGACTTCAACCAGTTTCCCCAAAAAAACTAAATATTGAACATCCTGCGGCGGAGCCACTACCATAAAAAACAATTTTACCAATTTCTTATCAGCCGACTCAAAATCCACTCCTTTACTTTTTACCGCAAATAAAACAGTCATTTTTTCTACTGCCATAGAACGACAATGCGGAATAGCTATCCCTCCTCCTATACCTGTACTCCCCAGTTTCTCCCGATTCTTCAGCAAATCATAGACAATGGGGGTTCTATAGACCTTCTTTTT
Source organism: uncultured bacterium (assembly GCA_965363405.1). Taxonomy (GTDB): domain Bacteria; phylum Desulfobacterota; class WTBG01; order WTBG01; family WTBG01; genus WTBG01. The sequence continues at coordinate 7,125 of CBDTTR010000028.1, forward strand.
CAATTCTAACCAAGATGCCATTTCTTTGAGAACACCGTCTTTGCTTGACGCTTTCAATTCTGGGATAAAAAGATCCTCGTGAAAATAACTTAAAAGGTCACTCTGTTTCATAATAAAAAATGAGTCGCAGATCAGGTTGTCAGAAAATTATTTTTAATTCTGTAGCTATACCACATTGTGGGACAAAATGTCATCTTTTTAAGGATTTTTTAATACATTTTCAAATTTCCACCAAGCGAATGCAGGATTCACTTATTAATCATAATGAGGAACCAGGCAGCAAGAACTTATAAAACTGCATGCCTGGTTCTTCACACGGATGCCGGGAGTAGCTTTTACCTGGATATTAGACAAAAAACAAACTATCAAACGTCCTTCGATATCTTTAAAAAATCATCTATTGAAAGCGCGGTCATTGTCTGGGAAGTAATTCTTCCCTTAGAACATATTTTCAAAATTGTTGATGCTGCCACTTTCTCATCAGGCATCTCTATGGTAGTAATAACATCATACTCACCTACTAAACCATAGATGGAAACCAGTTTCCCTCCGGCATCGCTAATAATTTTCTTAACCGCTTCATAACGATCCGGCGTATTGTTCATATCGACCAGTCCATCTTTCGTATACTTCCAAAGTGTAACATATGTTGGCATATTACCTCCTCCTTTCAAAGCCACTCCCAAATATTAAAGTTTTTGTTAGAAGCAGAATCTCAGAATCACACCTCAAGTGGATTATTACCATACAATCATAATAAAATCTACTACTAATTTGCAACTATTTTTATTCAAAGTAAACACTGTGAGTACCTTGTATTATCCCAGATTTTGCAGTAGACGTCGTAGCGAGACGCAGAAAACCGCAGCAAAACGTGCAGTTGGAGCAATTTTGCAACGAAGGCATATTCATAAATATGGGGTTTTCTTTCTAACATGGTGAGAAATTACTAAATAATTCTTTCATCAATACCGATAGATACTCTTAAAGTATTTTCTAATAGGCACAACAGAAGGCATTAACAGGTGAGTTGATATGCCAACTGCAACACCAACAATACAAACAGAAAAAAACACTTTAGATTTTTTCCATAAACATGTGAAAGAATCCATACAGAATCAAAACATAAAAATCACTAAGATCTCAGAACATTATCTAGCACATCTCCTCGCAGATTTTACCCTCACGCATAAAGCTTTCAAACTCACAAGGAATAATATTCGTCCTTTAGCTCTCATCTATCATCAAGCACAATTTGAAACAGCAAACAGGAAAATCAAAATCTTTAAAGAACTTGGTGACTTCTCTCTTTTCATTACAGGCTTTCTCCCTGACAGCTTAAACCGGAAAATAATTGACGTGGATTACTATATTTCTCTCGGCAGAAGTGCCTATGAAAATCTGTCGGTTATTTTCGAGGAAATTCACGAATCCGATTTCAACCTCCTATTTTGCGAACTTGCAGAAAAATTTGTTGCTGTCACCGATATCTTAGCAGAAATCAGCAGCGAGAGCTTCACACAATGGAATGATGGAATCCTAAGGTTGTACGAGCGGTGGCTCAAGACTAGAAGTAAAAGAGATGAACGATTACTTTTCAAAAAGGGAATAATCCCAAATCAGACCTTAAAATATAAAACCATTCAATAGCACAACCTAAAACACACATCTAATGTTACTTACTACAGTTCAAGAACAATTCGAAAAGATTTATCAACTCCCTCAATACTTGTCTATAGAAGATTTTCTAATTAATCAGGAAACACTAGAAAAACTTAAAGGCGAGCAGAGCAATCACCTGACCACTCTTAATCTTAAAGGTTTAATGCTGCTTCTACCCGAGGAGGATGAATTAAGCCTGGCCATCTATCTGAACGATCAAGTAATGAATAACCTGCGCAAGTACAGTCCTTCTCAAGGCTTAAATGAAAGAAACATCAATGATTTCTGCATTATGGCTGAAGAGGTTAGCCATTTCCTTTATATCACCTGGAAGGCACAACACAGCATTCAGATAACCAACCTGGAGTTGGAAATACAAGCCGAGGTTGACAAGTTTATAATCTGTACTTTCTACTGCTCAAATTGTGAAGATCGTTTTAACAGACTTCCATTAAAGGAACTTCTCTTTGAAACCTTTAGCCTTGAAAAAAATCTATCCAAAGAATCAAAAAGCAGATATTACACCGCCAGCAAACTTGCACTTCACTACTGTCATTTCCTGGAAAACCACTTTATAAAAAAAGATCATCTACGCCAAATGATGGGCGAGATCAGGAGATTTTATCGTCTTAGCCAGACGGATAAAATATCCCATATTAATCAGAAAATATTTTGCCATTAGCTAATTCGTGCCTGAACGAAAAACCTCTTTCAGGCTAAGTCCGAATATCGAATTTCGTGTTAAATCGTAAGAAATTTAGGGAGTTAGGTATTAAGGGATTTAGGTATTTTCAAAATTTACAATTCCTAAATTCTTAAATTTCTCAATTCTATTTCGTATTTCGTACTTCTGATTTCGAATTTTAGACCGAAAAAATGAGGTCTGCTGTCAGACACTAATTATCATATCCTGTTAATTCCACATAGGCCGATCCGGTCACCAAATCACTGCCTATCATTCCCTCCACGGAGCAAAGACCTTCCCAATATTCAGGTGTCAATACATCATAAAGACTCTGTTCATCAAAAAAGGGACTTACTACAAACTCAGCATTAATATCGGGAACTTCAACTATCCAGTCGATAGGATAAGTACAATTGCCATTTTCATCTTTGTAAATACGATTTGACTGAACAGAAAATTCTTCCCCATATTCTACTAATCCAGTAGCAGATCTGTATGTCCAATTTGACCTAACTACATTGTCAAAAATATCTCTGAACTGGAAAAGCATCAAAGCACTACCATCATCAAGTCTCAACGAAAACCAATCCAAGAACAATCCAAACAATGTAAAGTTACCCCACTGGTGATCCATCCATGTCCGACCAGAAGAGATAATATATTCAACACCGTTTACGGATATTTTACCTGTAGTCATGAGATTTGCAAAAGAATAGTAAAAAGAATTCTTCCCATCTCCCATAACAATGATTCCATCCTGCCCGTGAGGTAAGACATCCATAGAAGGGATAAGAGATAAATCGACCGATAAGTTTTCTGCTTCAGCATTTACAATAAAACCTTCAGTCTCTGAAAAAATATAGGAAAAATTATTAATCTCTATTTCTGTTGTACCCTCTTCAATAACAGGAACAGACGGTGTTGTCATTATCTCAGCAAAGTAGTGTTCATATACTTCGGGATCGCTCACAGCTAAATGGCCAAGGTAAGCAAAACCATTGAGACTCTCAACCCAGCGTTTGAAGATGGTGAATTCAAAACCCAATCTTTTCCCCTCCTCAGCCCGTACCTCTCCGGTAAAGTACCACCACTCATTTAGCACATCTAAGTGAGGACCGTGATCAAAGGGAAAGAGAAGTGGCCCATCAAGTCCACCCCAACAACCCGACATCAATAAGAAAACAATACTAAGGGCAACTTTGAACAGGGATTTTTTACGTCTGCAATGTATTCTGCTGTCATGCATGGTTTTTCCCCAAAAAAGGCAGTTCAATAATCCAGCTTTATCTACACCGTAACGATTAAAAGATCTTTCCATTGTTTAGGCACAAGAAAGATTTTTATCCGCTAAGCACATTGACATACAAACTGTTTTATGTTCTCTTTAATATAACATTTTTACCTTGTATTGAAAAGAATTGCAAAGCATTCTAAACTTCCGAGAAAGGATTTATCATGACACTTAAAGCTGAATTTGTGCACTATGTAAAAGATGAGTTGCAAATACCTCTCGTTGGGATTGCCCCACCCGATGAATTTTCACAGGAAGACAACGAAAGGATCTCTTATGTTCTGGAAGTATTTGCCAAATCTACACCACTCGCAGGAGGAAACGATAAGGTTCTACAGCCAAAAGACTTCCTGCCAGAAGCCAGGTCTGTTATTGTGACAGGAGCTCCCGCATATATGGGCAAAATAGCCAGCTTTGAGGATTGCAGGCAAGAGTTGCTCGGAAGGGCCGAGCCGTCACACGTCAATGTAAAATATTTGCAGGACAGCGCAGAAAAAAGTTACAAGCTTTCAGATTTTTTTACCAGCAGAGGATTTCAATGTTTTTCCACCGTAGGTGGTCAATTTCCGCTTAAACTGATGGCCTCAAAATGCGGTGTGGGATTTTACGGGAAAAACGCCATTATACAGCATCCTGGTTTTGGATCCTGGATATCGCTTGCGGCTTTTATTACTGACGCGGAACTTGAGCCGGACGAACCGCTTGCCGAAGATTGCGGTAAGTGTGAGCTCTGCCTCAATGTGTGTCCTACAGGTGCCATTTTTGCTCCCTATCGCTGTGAGATTACAAAATGCATCGATTTTAATCTGGGGCATAACAAGAAAAACATCCCCATTGAGATAAGAGAAAAGAGCAGTAATTTAATGGGAGAAGGATGCACTGTCTGCAGAGACATCTGTCCTCAAAACCGGAAGTTAAAACCGATTGAGGGATTTGAACCCCCCAAAGAACTTCTTCACCCATCATTATTAAAAATCTTTGAAATGTCCGATGATGAATGGGAAAATGGCTATGCCATGACGCTTATGGGTTTCTTTTTAATGGATAAAAAGTACCTGCAAAGGAATGCTGCTATAGGTCTTGGCAATTTCAAGGATGAAAGGGCTCTTAAAGTTTTAGCACGGCTGCTTGAAAAAGGAGATGATGAGCTAAGAGGATATGCGGCTTGGGCAATTGGTCGTATCGGGGGAAGCAAAGCTAAAAAGCATTTATATGCTGCTCTGGATAAAGAAAAAAATGAACAGATAATAAAAGAAATCGAATCGGCGCTTACAGCCACTCTGTAATTTAAACACTCTCCATAACAAACTCAACTCGTAAATTTTGAGGATAGTAATAACCAGGACCTAATCTGACGTAATTATATCTTACTCTTGTGTAATGGTAGACTGGCTTAAGCTTCTGAGTTGCTACTGACTTTCGTAACGTTTAATATTTCGCTTCTTAACACTCGCGTTGATAGTAGTAGTAAAAACTTATGGGCTGAGTATTGGGAAGTCGTTTTGATACAAAATATTGGGGTAATGTCGGAATTGACCTGCAACCGCATAGCGACGGCAAGGCATCAGCCCCGCTGAAGGCGGGGTTGTCTGGTCGAATGACTTGTTCACGCCGCTGGCGCGGCAAGGAATTCGATAAAGGGCAATTCCGCTGACACGCATTCAAGTGCAGCGTCTGGTTGGGCAATTTTTTTATTAAACCGCTGACTGCTTGAGCTTTAACGGTCTAATCTCCCTCAATTCCTTTGATTCATTTAGTCTTGCTTTATATAAATCCCAGCGCAACTGAAGGTTCATCCAAAAATCTTCTGAAACTCTGAATAATTTTGCAAGCCTTAAGGCTGTACTTGGAGTAATGCCACGTCTTTTGTTGATGATTTCGTTTACCCTCTGATATGGCACATGTATTTTCTCAGCTAATTCCCTCTGAGTAATACCCATAGGATTAAGAAACTCCTCAAGCAACATTTCTCCCGGGTGTGTCGGCTCTCTATGTGTTGGTATCCTGACCATTGTTAACCTCCTAATAATTATCTCAATGATAATCTGTAATTTCTACTTTGTCTGGCCCCGATTTACTCCAGACAAAACAAATACGATACTGATCATTAATCCTTATGCTGTATTGTCCTTTTCTGTCACTTGTTAAGGACTCCAGCTTATTGTTTGGGGGGATGCGTAGTTCATTAAGCTCTATGACAGAATCCAGTTGGTCCAGTTTTCTGGTAGCTACCTTCCATATTGAATGGAGGCATACATTTCGCGCATCCTTTGAATTTATGCCATTAAATATATTTTCTGTTCCTTTATTTCGGAATGTCTGGATCATATTATTATTATAGCACGGTACTCATGCTATTTGCAATTTTATTTTATTGCCCAACGTTTTGGCTAACCTGCCGGCCACCATACTTTCGAACCTACACTGGCCTTTACGTAAAACCGCATAGTTTTCCCGGTCAGGTTCAGCGATTGGTTGGGCTTTCACCATTTTATTTCTTTTGCCAAAGGATATGATTGAAATGCCTTTTTTATTTCTTGTTCACTATCGCTAAATAGATGTGGGTTGCCTAAATAATAGGCTTTATTCGTAATTTCTCCTTCTACGTAATCCTCTTCGCGAACAAAACCTAAAAAATATATCCTTTTTCGTATATATTCAGAGGATTTCGTGGGATTGTCTTTTTGAAATAATCCCTTAATAGGTTCCTTTTGGCCAGGCTTGATTTCCCAAAAATGAATTAACATAACTTTGTCTTTTGGCAATCCTGATGGACCGTAGGCCATTTGTCGATAATCATATATATCTCCACCTTGGTCTAAATACCCTCGCATATCCGTAAATATCATGTGATAAGCGGACGTTATAGACGGAAATTTGGTTGGGTTTCCGCCAGTAAATACCTTTTCACCAATTTTGTATTCAGCAGTTATCATCTCTGCCTCTTCACATTGGTGTGGATCTGAAGGGTTCGAAGATAAGCTGAATTCAAAAAATGGACCAATTTTTTTTGTAGCTCTTTTTACGCCCTCGCTGCGCCTAATGCTTACAAGTTCAATTAGCCATTCTTTTGGGTGCATAATTCGAAATTCAACTGTTGAATCACCAACACCGGCAGCATATTCGTACTCAAATTGAACTCCCTTTTTATAAAGTTCGTAAGCAAACCGTGCCTCAAAAAGAATTGACATGTTTTCTGAAATTAAGCCTCCTCCTTGATTAACCCTGCTCACTAAGCTTTTTGCCCAGTTTACACAGTTAAGTTCGTTGAGAACTTTTTCGGTGTATTTAGCTTCTTTTAAAGTTAATCGATCAGTCATCATTTGTTGTTTTGACGCCCAATGTCGGAATTGAGCTGCAACCGCAGACGGCGCGGACAGGAGGAAGCGAAACTTTCGACGTTTAGCGCCGGCAAGGCGACAACCCCGGAGGGGTTATCTGTTCGAAATGACATGTTCGCCGAAAGCGATCAATTACATTGCCTCGGAGATTTTAATATCGCCCCTGAGAAGCTCGTTCACTACCGAGGATCGATCAAGCCCTTTCTTCGTTGCGATTTTCTCTACAAAAGCAGAAACTTCCTCATCGAGATAAATAGGAATGTTCAGCTTCATATTTGGATGATAAAATTTGCCTCTTTCACCTTTTGAAAAATCATACTCTTTTCTCATGTTTATTCACCATATT
>CBDTTR010000029.1:0-14363 GCA_965363405.1 uncultured bacterium
ACCTTTTAGTTGACATGCAATAGGTTTTCCTATAATTATTCATAAAAAAGAAATTTCTAGCCTGGTGTTATACGAATTGCAAGGAAGAGAATAATTTCTAGATTGAGGAGGAGAAACTCACCATGAAACTTATAAAACTCTCGTTGCTTTTACTTCTCGCAGTACAACTGAGCGGTTGTGTCCTTACAAAGGTTGTAACCGTACCTATGCGTATCAGTGGTGCTTTGATTTCAATAGTACCCGTTGCGGGTAATACAGCGGATGGAGCTATTGATAAAACTGCTGACACTATAGATAAAATTCCTATATAGTGCTTGACCGAAAACCACCAGAATTGCACTTGGTGTTGAGGTAGCTCACAGTAACTAATAAAAAAAGGGCAACACCATAGATGTGTTGCCCTTTTAAAGACGATCATTTCATCAGGAGCAGCAATTAGATGTTGAACCACAGCCTCCGCATTCTTCTTTAAATGCCATGTTACTGGTTATGTTAAAACCCCTGCCCATAAAGTCTATTTTGATAGGTTTTGCCTGTTCCATCAATTTCTTATCCACAACATATTTGAACCCACTAATATCATATGTCTCATCATTATCATTTGGCTCATCCAGAGCCAATGCAAGGGAAGGACCTCCTCAGCCACCCTGATTTAAAAAGATCCGGATTGCTGAAACCTCGCTGCCCTTAATTTGTTCAGTTATCTGTTGTGTAGCTGATTCTGTTACCTCAAGCATGAAATCCTCCTTTTGTGTCTGTTATAATTTGCACCATTAATCGGGGTGTACGCTTATTAGTTTGTCTTTTTATAATATAAGCACGAAAGCAGATTTGTCAACAAAATATGTAACAGTTCAAAATTTTGCTGTTGATAAGGTGAATGCCACATGCTTACATCTTTTGGCATTGGTTTGTTCGCTACAGGTTAACAATAGCTGTTATTAATGCAAGAAAACTAAGGGTGATGATTTGTTGCCCATACTATTTATACACTCCGAAGACCAGTCTATTAGTGGGGAAAATCTCATCTTTGTGTTTCTGGTTTCATTTATTTAGTGATTTGATATCAGGGTTTTGGGGAAGGAAGAAGGGAGGATGTTTTATTTAGTGATTTTAATGTCCATTTCCTTAAATATTTCTTTTTTGATGATGTCGCTTTTTGCCATCCTGATTGCTTCTCTCAATTGAGAACTTGCTTGATGAGCGATTTCATTAAGCAGGGCATCCATATCATCTATCAACTGTTGAGATATCTCTGCCGCCCCATCATTCATGAGAGCTGTGGTAACAGGAAGCAGTTCCATGAGGATCTTTTGGGCGTGTATCTTAATGTCATTATGAGATAGTAAAATCAAGGTGATTTCAGGAGAGTGAACATAATAAAGCCTGGTGTAAGTTATCCCTTTATTGTGCCTGGCTAATACCTCATCCCTGAATTCCTTTAGTAGGTTTTGCTGATGTTGATCTCCTTCAAAAATAAATGAGATAGGACACAATTCTCTTTTTTCACTTGCGGTTGATGTTGACAGGGGTGAAGTGGTGGTAACGTTGGGCTGAGATGTTGTCGTGTCTTCTGGATCTGTAAGTGAGGTTGTAGCGATAGATGTGGTAATATCTTTTGCAATGACATTCAATGGGATGACAAGAAGAGCAACTGCGAGGATTAAAGAAAAGCTCATGTTTTTTAAAGATGCAAAATTTTCAACAGGTTTCATAGTTTAGTTATTTGCGGCTTATTGTGGATTTTTATGAGATAATTGCTGCTCCCGAATCATAACTATCGGTATTTTTAGATATTTCTTTAATTTTAAGTATCTGAGTTTATCAGCAATAATCTGTGTTTGAATACATATTTATATAAACGTCTGGGAATTCAAATGGATTTAAGAAAAACCGGCTTATTTCGGGTACTTGGTTTGATGGTTTGCTTTTAAAACCCCGTGCTTGCTCAGGGTCGCAAGAGGAAACAGTAGCGGGTTTCGGTTTTGGGTAGGTTCAATTTTTTAACAAGATACGCCTTTGAATTTTGTTACAGCTCTGATGATTTCTTTGGGCTCATCAATTATGTGAAAGATCTCCAAGTCGGATTTGGAAATCTTATCTGTTTTAAGGAGATTTACCTTCATCCAATCGACTAGTCCCTCCCAAAAGTCACTTCCCACCAAAACAACTGGAAAGTGAGGAGTTCGCCCGGTTTGGATTAGGGTGATTGCTTCGAAGAATTCGTCTATAGTGCCAAGACCTCCCGGAAAAACAATGAAAGCATGAGCGTATTTGACGAACATCATTTTCCTGCAAAAGAAATAGCGAAAGGATAGGAGTTTTTCAATGTAGCGATTGGGTTCCTGCTCTGTGGGAATCTCGATATTTAATCCAATGGAGAGACCGCCACCTTCTTTTGCCCCTTTGTTGGCGGCTTCCATAATACCAGGTCCAGCTCCGGTTATGACGGCATAGCCGGCTTCAGAAAAGAGCCTGGCTGTTTCAAAAGCTTTTTTATAATAGGGGTCTTTCGGTAAGGTTCGGGATGAGCCGAATATAGTAACTGCCTTACCCACCATGGAGAGTTCCTCAAATCCTTCGACAAATTCTGCCATAATTCTGAAAACACGCCAGGTATCTTCGTTTTTCAAATTAAACGATGTGTTCTTCATAACGAATCCTATTGTAAGGTGAATTCCTCGTTCATATGAGGGACAAAAACCTTTGCCTTGATGTTTTTTTCTAAGGTTTTAGCAAATCCAAGAGATTGTTCTTCATTACCATGCACGACAAATACTTTTTTGATAGTTGAATTTGACTTCTTGATAAAAGCAAGAAGTTCATTGCAATCTGCGTGGGCACTTAACGCATCGATTGTTTTTACCTGGGCGAGAAGAGGGTAGGGTTCCCCAAAGATTTTTATCTCAGGAACTTTCTCCATAATACGTTTGCCAAGGGTATGTTCTGCACAGTAACCGATCATGAGGATTGTGTTGCGCTGGTTCGTTACCGTGTTTTTTAAATGGTGAAGAATGCGGCCGGCTTCACACATCCCAGATGCGGTGATAATAATCATAGGCTGGTCTAATTTTTGTATCTCTTTAGACTTTTCAACATCTCGAATGTATGTGAGGTTATGAAAGCTAAAGGGGCTTTTGTGATTTTCAATAAATTTTCTGGTTTCCTGATCGTAGCATTCAGGATGGAGACGAAAGATCTCTGTGGCGTTTACCGAAAGAGGGCTGTCCACATAAATCGGTATGTCAGGAATTCGTTTTTGTTCATGCAATTTATGAAGCGAGTATACAACCTGCTGGGTTCGTCCCACAGAAAAGGCTGGAATAATAATTTTCCCACCTCGATTTATGGTTTTGTTGACAATCGATTCGAGTTCATTTTCTGTCGTGCCTTCATCATCATGAACCCTCATTCCATAGGTGCTTTCTATGATAAGATAATCGATATCTTTTACGATGGTTGGATCACGCACAATTGGCATATGGGAACGTCCTACATCTCCGGTAAACATCAACCGTGCCTTTCGCCCATTTTCTTGCAAATCCAGAACAACCAGTGATGAACCGAGAATGTGTCCGGCATCTTGAAGTGTTAATGTTACGGATTCAGCGATTTGAAAAGGGCGGTTGTAGGCAATGGGGAGCAGTTGCGTTATGGCTTTTTCGGCATCCGCTCGCGTGTAGAGAGGATTGAACAAGGGCAGGTGTTTATCCTTCCGACGTTTGTTGACAAAACGAACATCCGCTTCCTGTACGTGAGCAGAATCCAGGAGCATGATGCTGCATAAATTTCTTGTTGCGGGCGTACAAATGATATTGCCTTCAAACCCGACCCGACAAAGGCTAGGAAAATTTCCACTGTGGTCAATGTGTGCATGGGAGAGTATTGCCGTATGGATGGATTGGGCATCAAAAGGTAGATGCCTGTTTCTACGAAAGGCCTCTTCCCGTTTACCCTGAAAGAGGCCACATTCGAGAAGAATTCGCATTCCATTAATTTCCAGCAGATGCATTGAGCCTGTAACGGTGCGGGCAGCACCCAGAAAAGTTACCTTCATTGGTTATAGTCTCCTAAATTATAGTGTAGTTTTTAACCGAACAGGGATAAAGGATAGTAAAAAGAGGAGGTTTTGTCCACAAAAAATTTAGCAGGATAGAGAGTGCTAAAAGCATTTGCAAAATTGGTCATGTGAGAATATAGTGGCTTTTAAGGGGATTTTTACGTATCCTGAAAGGGAGTTTTAGTCAATGGAATATCAAAACCTCCATTCCTGGGACGTTACACCAAAAGAGGCGATTAAGATTCAAACAGATTTGAGAAAACGGATTGTACGTCGCGATTCTTTTGATGAAATAAGAGTGGTAGCAGGTGCTGATGTCTCTTTTGATAAGAATAAGAAAGAAGGCTATGGAGGTGTTATAACCTATAGTTTTCCTGATCTTAAAGAGATTGAGAGAAGAGGTGCCAGAGCAAAAATAAATTTCCCTTACGTCCCAGGTTTATTAACATTTAGGGAGGCTCCTGTTTTGTTAAAAGCTTTTGCATGTTTAAAGACAGAGCCGGATGTAATAATTTTTGACGGTCAGGGACTGGCTCACTTCAGAAGAATGGGACTTGCAACTCATATGGGAATTCTACTTAATAAGCCGACTGTAGGTTGTGCAAAGTCTCGCTTGATTGGAACTTTTGAGGATCCGGGAGAAGATGCTGGCTGTTATTCACCTCTTCTTGATGATGGAGAAACGATTGGTGCAGTTTTAAGAACCAGGCAGCGTGTTAATCCTGTCTTTATCTCTCAGGGGAATATGATTTCACTTAAGACCTGTATTGAGATTGCACTTAAGTGTGTCGATGGTTATCGAATACCCAGGCCTACCCGTGAGGCTGATCATTATGTCGCACTTATTAAGAAGAAACGAGCATTGAGTAATTTATAATGCGTTGCAATTTGGACCTGAGTCCTGACACAAGGAGGATCAATGTCTAGGGAAGATGATGCGTTAACAACTTTGCTTAAAACGGAGCTTTCTTCAGTGAACCGGGGTATCATTAAGAAGAGAAAATCTTTAGCAGACTTGCTTGAAAACCCTGTGTTTGAGGAAGGGGGTAACACCTTTGAGTTAGATAAAACCGTTCTTGAAGATGTTGCTAAAAAACTGAGCTCACCATCTTCAGAGGTACTATTCCCTGTTACTATCTATCTTCCCTCAGGAACCAGTGAGGGTTATATTACAGGGGAGAGAGAGGCAAAGACGGCTGATGAGCTGGGTGCTGATGGCATTTCAAGAGGTGGTAAATACTGGCTGCAGAAATATCGAGCAAAAAGTCTGTTCCACAAGTATCCTGACCTTTTTCAGATATTTTATACGGTTTAAAAATGATGGTATTATTCTATTGAGATAGTTCCTTGAAAACCCCTCTCTATTCTTCCTACATAAAAAGTTTTAGAAGATTGTATTTTATATTCGTATTTTCCCTTCTCAATAAAACAAAGGCTTGCAGTCCCACCAGAAGGAATTTTGTTCGACTCGTAAGCCCCATCCTTACCAACGAAAAAGTTCACAGGAGAACCACAGGCGAGTACAACCTTTTTATCAAGAAAAAGTAACTCTATGGGAAATCTGGAATTGTTCACCCAGATAACGGCCGTCCCTGGCTTGGAAGTAAGAGATAGAGGTCTTAGTCCTTCATAATCACCGATGGTAATAATTTTATTGATTAGCTTCAGTTCTTCAGTTTCTTCCTCCGCTGCCACAGTAAGTCCTGTCAGGCAAAAAATCCCTAAAAGAATGGCGATTATGGTCATTATAATTTCTCTTTTCATGGCTAACCTCCCTTTTAGATAATACGGCAATGTTTCGTTTTAGCCCTACAATAAGCTCTCTTAATTCTCACCCCCTCAGTTTATTGACCCCCCGCCAGAATTTTATTCTCGAATAGACGAATAAAACAATGCCTGTAATTCCCATCACTCCTTCCAACAGAATGAGCCAGCGCATGGGTTTTGGAGTAACAACAAGTCCTACGATACTCATGGCAATAAGGGCAATGCCTGCATATTTCACCCACCTTCCTTCGGCTGAAACCATTTCGCTTTCTGGTAACGTATCCTTTGTAAAATTCATACTCGTGTTTCTTCAATAAGCTTCTTCAGTTTTTCTTTGGCGTTCTCTTTTACCGGTTCTCCATGGCTGGGTAGAATAATCTCAAACTCATAGTTTAGCAGTTTTTTTAAATTTCTCACTGCCTTCTCCTGATCCATGCTGGCGGTAGCCATTGGGGGATTTAATTCCTTTGAGCCCATTGCAGGGTTAAGTGCATTCTTGCCCATGACACTGTCTCCTGCTAATAACACTTCCTCTTTAAAGAGAAGACACAGGTTGCCCTTAGTATGCCCTTCCAGATGGATGACCTGAAGGTCAGGGGTGAACATCTGGTTGTCTGCCAGAGTTATATCAACCTTGCAGGGTTCGGTCTTAAAATGTTTTGCCAGCTTAGGAGGAAGCATGGTTGAGGGCGGAGGTTCCTCTTTCCCTTCAACGAAAGGGATATCCATGGGATGCATGGCAACTGGTACTCTAAGAGCATCTTTAATTTTTTTAAGACATCCGGTGTGATCGGCGTGATAGTGTGTACAGATGATGGTGTTAATAGTAAGATCTTTTCCCTTAATAAAATCCATAATGAATTGAAAAGAGCCTTTCTTAAGGTACTCAATTTGTTGTTCATCCCCCAGTTTGATGCCGCTCTTTTCAAAAAAGGATAATACTTCAGGAGGAACGGGAGCAATTCCTGTATCAACCAGGATCGTCTTGTCACCTTCAATTACAAAAGCCTTAACGTTCCCCAGGGGAATTTCATGGACATGGTTTATTGCATTCATTGTATTTCCTCCCTCATATTCCCTTTGATAATCCGGATTGGTTAACCCATACTTTAATATGCTGGGAGTGTCCGCAAGTCAATCATTATTTTGATTTGATGTGAATTCCTGTTTCACGATCATAGTCAAAAACAATTTTCCCCGGCAATGACAACAAATTTAGCATTTGCAAACAAAGCAAAGATTTGTCGGAACGTTTTATTAAACCCAGTATACAGCAGCAGGTATTTCATAAGAATGTCAAAGAGATTAGAAAGGCAGGCTAATTGTTCTTATACTGCAAAATAGCCTTGACTAATTTGTAATATGGGTCAAAATATACGTTGTGTTACCACGAGATTTTTAGTTAATGACAAGAAAAAGGGATTTAGTAAACTGCATGATTTTGCGAAATGCAGCAAACTGAAACGAGGAGGTTCTCCGAACCCTCTGTGGTGAGAAAATTAAATTATCAGGAGGTTTTTATGAAAAGGATTATGGCCATTATTGGAAGTCCCCGAAAAGGAGGCAACACGGATATATTAACCGATAAAGTAATTGAGGGATGTAAGAGCAAGGGAGATGTGGAGGTTGAAAAGTTTTTCGTTATAGATAAAGATATAAAGTATTGTGATGGGTGTGTAACCTGTATTACTAAAAGTGCAAGAAAGTGCGTGATTAAAGATGACATGGAGGGCATATTAAAACGGATGGAAGGGTGCGACGGATTTGTTTTTGCCACACCCAATCATGTAAGGACTGTAACAGCACCCATGCTCAATTTCTTAACAAGAATGTTACCTCTTTTGGAAATAAGGATGGAACAGGATAGTGAAGGAAACATTGTTGGAGGAGAAATCAGTTCAATATTGAAAAACAAAAAAGCAGCCATCGTTATCAGCCAGGGAGATGCTTCCCTTTCTTCATGCCTGGTTTTTTCAGTTCTGGAGAGAAATCTTATCGACTTCAAATTGATACGGGTAGGAGAAGTGATTAGCCTGGGTAATGCGCCTAAAGGAGCAGTTAAGGAAAAGAAGAATGATTTGGATGCTGCCTTTAATTTAGGAAGAATTCTTGCAGCTTGAAGTAATAACAGATTCAGGTGGAGGAGAAGCAAAGGTATGGCTGAAATGCATGATCTTATTGTCGTTGGTGCAGGTCCGGCAGGGCTCATGGCTTCGATAGTTGCTGCGGAAGGAGGATTGAGCGTCCTCCTGGTTGAGCGGAAAAGGGATGTGAGTAAAGTCACCCGATCCTGTTGTTCAATGTGGATAAATGAACCCATGACCCATGGTGAATGTATCTCAGTGGAGGAGAACAGAGTAGTCTTTCGTCTCAATGACTTTTCCATCGCCTACACGGGTGAGAGAATTTATCTCAAGCAGTATATCCGGTTATCCCCTGGTGGGAAGAGAGTTGTTTTTGAAAATGAATATGACCCGGTCTCAATTGCGTTTGACAAGTCAGATCTTTTAAAAACACTTCTTAAGGAAGTAGAGTCCCTGGGGGTGAATGTAAATTCGGATACGCTTTGCATTGATGTGAGAAACGAGAACAAAGAAGTTTCTGTTAAACTCAGAGATGCTGATGGAGAAAGGATCGAACATGGTAAATACTTGATCCTTGCGGATGGTGTGAATTCTCCTATGGGCGCAAAGCTTGGTTTTGATAAAGACAGAACATTATTTGGAAGATTCCAGGTGCTATCATACTTTTTGAAGAATGTAGACTGTCCTTATCCACCTTCCTTTATGAATTTCGTAGGGACGGGACATCTTCAGGGTGCTATGGGTAATATCTACATGCTTCCTAAACCGGGCTACGGAGAAAGCAGCAACAATATATTTGAGGTTTCTATAGGCAGTCCGGTTGGGGATGAAATCACCCTTTTAGCTAAGATGCGGTACTTCACTGAGGAAGGATATTTCTCCAGCTGGTTTAGACATGCCAAACTTGTGTATAAAAACAGTGCTGTAATGGATTTCCGTATGCCTCTTACCACTCCAGTTAAGGGGCGCACAATTGTAGTTGGGGATGCTGCTGCTTTCATTGAAACCTACGTGCAGGGAGCTTTGCAGTATGGTAGAAGTGCTGCAAAGGCGGTCATTGGAAAGATTAGAGAAGGAAACGATTTCTCAGACTACATTCATCATTGGAAGGATACCTATGGTTATAATCAACCAGGTGAAATTGAGAAGGCAACACAAATCTATGGTATTAATAAATTGAGTGATGGTGAGCTAGACTACATTTTTAGTTTTACTGACGGCGAAAAACACAAGGGTTACGTTAATGAGTTTAATGATTTCGAGAGGATGATGAAAGCTATTTTCGCTCACCTTGATACGATCAACAAAGAAAAGCCAGATCTTGCCAAAAAGATCGACAATTATTTTAAGGAAACAAAGGTAAAGGAAAGCCTTCAGCTTGGAGGAACAAGAGATAAAGATAATTTTAATGATAATCTAAGTTAATGTAATGAAGTACGTCCTTAGCTATTCATCTATCTCCTCCTTTCTATTGTTTTTTCATTGGATGTTCGATGTTGAGCGTTCAATGTTGGATGTTCATTTGTTCGTTGTTCTATGTTTTGTCTTTTTTCTCCCGTCTTCTGACATCTGTCTCCTGCAGTATGTGAATAGTTAATAATTAAGATGCGACCCCCTTCTCTTCATAGAAAGGCTGATTCTCTTCCTGGGGATATCAACATTTAACACGGTAACATCCACTTTTTGATGAAGCTTCACTACGTTAGTTGGATCCTTAACAAATTTATCTGCCAGCTCACTTTTGTGTACAAGCCCATCCTGATGCACTCCGATATCTACAAATGCACCAAAGTTGGTTATATTGGTCACAATACCAGGCAGTTTCATGCCGACTTCTAAATCCTCTATAGTGTTTATTCCTTCTTCAAAGCTGAAAACCTCAAATTTATCCCTGGGATCACGGCCAGGCTTTGAAAGCTCTGAGATAATGTCATTCAATGTGGGCAGTCCCACTTTATCTGTTGTGTACTTTTTTAAATCTATCTTTTTCCGCAACTCTTCATTCTGCATCAAATCTTTAACTGAACACTTAAGGTCTTTTGCCATAGCCTCTACAACATGATAGCTCTCTGGGTGGACAGCACTTGCATCAAGAGGATTTTCTCCATCGCTGATACGAAGGAAACCTGTTGCCTGTTCAAAGGCTTTTGGCCCCAGACCAGGAACCTTCTTAAGCCTTGCTCTGGATTTGAAAGGCCCATTCGCATCTCTGTAATCTACAATATTTTGAGCGCGTTTGGAGCCTAGTCCTGAAACATAGGAAAAAAGCTGTTTACTGGCAGTATTGAGTTCAACTCCGACCATGTTTACACAACTCATCACCACATCATCAAGCTTTGCTTTTAATGATTTTTGATCTACATCGTGTTGATACTGCCCTACACCTATGGACTTAGGGTCAATCTTAACCAGCTCTGCAAGGGGATCCATAAGCCTTCTTCCGATTGATACTGTGCCTCTTACTGTCAAATCATAATCAGGGAATTCCTTTTGAGCCACCTCTGAGGCAGAGTATACTGAGGCTCCGCTTTCGTTGACCATTATCACCACATTATCTCCTGAAAGCTTTAAAGACCTTATAAAGCCTTCTGTTTCCCTGCCTGCGGTACCATTTCCTACTGCTATTACGTCTACTTGAAATTGTTCATATAGATTACGGATTATCCTGGCGGCTTTATCTTTCTGGTTTTGAGGTTCATGAGGGTAAATGGTGTCATTGTGCAAAAGCTTACCCTGGCTGTCCAGACACACTACTTTACACCCTGTGCGGAATCCTGGGTCAATTCCCATTACTCTTTTTTGACCCAGAGGAGCCGCAAGTAACAACTGACGGAGATTTTCTGCAAATACTTTAATTGCTTCTTCATCAGCTTTCTGCTTTGAGGCTGTTTGTGTTTCATTTTCCATAGAGGAAGATAGCAGTCTTTTATAACTATCATGCACAGCCATTCTTACCTGTTCTGAGGCAGCATTATTATTTTTGACAAATTGATTTTCCAATATTACTAAAGCTTCATTTTCTCCGGGAAGGATATGTAGTGTTAAAAATTCTTCTTTTTCACCTCGCATCATAGCAAGTAATCTATGGGATGGTATTTTATTAACCGACTCTTCCCACTCATAGTAGTCCTTGTATTTAATAGCCTCCTCCTCTTTTTTAGAATTAACTTTTGATCTTACAATACCTTTCTCTGCAAAAAGATTACGGATTTTAGCCCTTGCCTTTTGGTCTTCACTAACCCATTCAGCAATAATATCCCTTGCTCCTTGAAGAGCATCCTCAACAGTCTCAACACCTTTTTCTTTATCAATGAATTTTTTAGCTTCTGAAATTGGATCAATGTTACCTTGCTCAAATATGAGTTGTGCAAGAGGTTCAAGCCCTTTTTCTTTTGCAATGATTGCCCTGGTACGGCGTTTTGGTTTGAATGGAAGATAAATATCTTCCAGGACTGACATTGTTTCTGCTGCCATTATTTTTTCTTTTAGCTCATCTGTGAGCAGATCCCTTTCCTCAAGGGATTTCAGTATTGCTTCACGGCGTTTGTCGAGTTCTCCTAATTGGTTCAGTCTGTCACGAATAGTGGTGATAATTATCTCATCTAAACTGCCGGTTGCTTCTTTCCTGTACCTTGCGATAAAAGGAATAGTAGCATCTTCTTCAAAAAGTTTAGCGGTTGCTGAGACCTGCTTTTCAGTGAGCTTTAACTCTTTGGTAATCTTAGTGATATGTTCTTTGTTCATAAGAACCTCAAGTATGTCTTGTAATTATTGAACGTTAAAGCAAATCCTGGAATGAATGTACAATGGGTGACCCCTTTACTAACCCATTTTAAAAACAAAGGCAAATATATTTGTAAATCATGCTGGTCTTATTATTCAGAAGAGGTGCTGAAGTTATCAAAGCAGACAAAGTTGAGGGATTTTCAAAACTGTTCATTAACTAATCTTATTGATACTTGAAATTCAAAACAAAAGCGTTCTGATACCCGGACTCTGAACCCTACCACCTGTCTTTTGTGCCTTTATTCCTCTTCTAAATAATCCCCATATTCAGGCATATAATTCTCGTATTTCTGCCATCTGCTTCCATCCTGCTTGTAGTAGTCTCCATAGTTAGGGACGTAATTTTCGTGCTCTTGCAGTTTGCCATTTTCTCTTTCCAGGTAATTTCCGAATTGCGGGGTGTAATTCTCATACTGTTGCAGCTTGCTGTCCTGTGATTTGTAGTAATCACCGTAACGTGGAAGGTAATTATCATAGATCTGTAAGTCTTCAGCGTTAACGGATAAAAGAGGTGTTGCGAAAAAAATTACACAGACAATTATTATGTGTCTCATACGATTCCCTCCTTCTTGTTGCGTTGTTAATTAAGATGCGAGCTGGTTTCAGTATCTTTTCCACCTTAAGTTCAGGGACTTCTCCGCTCTCATCTACTTCAGTTATAACAATCAGATCTTTCTCCAGTGCTTCATCTAACAATAGATAGTCAGCTTTGCTCTCTTTGTCGCAGAGCAAGGGAAACAGAGCCATATTTCTGTAACGTTGTGTTTCTCCTAACCTGATGTGATTTAAATAATCTTGTAGCACCTGTTTCATAATAGTACCCTCCTTCTTAAATTAATTCCTAAATGCCTAAATTCATAATCCCTGAATGAAAGGTATTATATCATCGGGGTGTGACAGATGTGGTCATTGATTTTGAGAAAATATTGGATTTTAATCAATGGATTTACTAAGATATTTCTCCTGTGAACAATAATTTAACTCTTATTCGTGAGGAGCCCTTATGATCAGGATTTTGGAGTTGTTTTCAAATTATTTAAAAATATTTTTCAGGTATATTTTAATCCCTCTATTAGTTTCTGTATACTTTCTCAGGTTAAGTTATCCTGAAAAAGAAATGTTTAAAATTATTTATATTCTGAGTATTTCGTCTCTTGTGGGATATTGGACTAATTATTTGGCAATTAAGATGCTTTTCAAACCTAAGGAAAAGACTTTTTTTGGATTACAAGGAGTTATTCCCGCTAACAGGTTTGAGATTGCAAAAGCTTTGGGAAAAGTGATTAGGGAAAAATTTTTCGGACCTGATGACATTATTGAATATATTGAGGAAAAAGAGCTGATAAAAAAGTTTTTTAACAGGACAAAAATTGTCATTGAAGAGAAACTAAACGATAAAAAGGCAAAAAAAAGAATTGTTAAATGGATAAACGAAAAATTTAATATTTATTCTCCAAGAATCTATAATTTTCTAAGGGACTTTTCCGAATACCTTATGAAGCATTATTTTTCCAAGTCTTTTAGTCCTGAAAAAGTTGCAAAAATCATGACGGACTTTGTTGAAACCAATATTAAGAATGGGAATATTGATTCAGACAGGATAATAGATGCTTTGGTTCCTTTTATTAAAAGGAATATTCCTCAAATAGCGCATTATCTAAATAGACTTATTGAGAAAGAAATAGAACAATATTCGTTTATCCAGAAAGCAATATTAAAAACAGGCAAATATTGTTTTCAATTGAATTCAACTACAATAAAGAATCTACTCAGAAAGGCAGTAAATGACCCTGAGTTCAGGCAAGAGGTGTATAAGATTGTTGGTAAGGTAGCATTGGATCTTAGCCAGTATTTGAAAGAGGAAAGAGTCAACAAAGAGATCCAAAAGCATTTTAAGACTTTTCAGGATATTATGATTACCAGTACTAAGGATAGACTGTTGCCTTATGTATTAAAAAAAATCAATGATTTCCTAAGTAAAGATACATCATGGAATAAAATTGAAGTAATTCTTGATTCCATTATTAATATTGCAACAAAAGAATTGGAAAAGTTAATTTCAAGCAATGAGTTTACTGTTTTTGTTAAAAAATTAATTCCTGATTTGTTGGATAAATTTGACGTAGAATCGTTAATAGCTGAAAAAGCACGGCAATTTGAAACTGATCAATTAGAAGAAGTTATTGTCAAAGTTACTGGTGAACATTTAAGTCATATTGAAATCTTAGGTGGTATTTTAGGTGGAATAGTAGGTATTGCAGTTTTTGATTTAAAACTTTTTGCATTTGTTTTATCGGGTATTGCATTGATTATGCTTTTTGATAGCTTAATAACCTGGGTAATGAGAAAGAAAATGGTAAAGGTCAAATCATAAAAGAGAAAATTTAAGGATTGAAAACACCAAATGCAATCCTTCGAAACCTTGTTTGGATTTAGAAATTTCCATTATTTCTAATTATTTTTGCCTTTGTATAATATGCATACAGAAGATATCTTGCGCGGGAGATGGCGGTGTAGAGGGCGCTTTTGTTGGTCCACCTGTCGTCTTTAGGGTCCACGTCGATCAGGATTACAGCATCGGCCTCGCAGCCTTTGAAGCGCATGCAGGTATTATAGGGTATGGGAATTGTCTTTTATGGGTGAAATCCTTCTTCTCACTTTGCTGT